>JAYSWK010000510.1:0-8141 GCA_043718085.1 Rhodobacterales bacterium | reverse complement strand
AAAACAGCGCAGCAGTGAACCCAATGGTCAGCGAGACCCGCGCGCCGTACACGATGCGGGTAAAGAAATCACGCCCAAGATCGTCAATCCCGAACCAGAACTCACCCGAAGGAAACCCAAGCGCCTGTGTCAGAAACGACTGATCCGATGGGCCGGTCTTGGTGATCAGGGGGGCAAATATCGCCATCAACACCAGAACCGCCAGCACCAAGCCGGCCACCACCGCAGCCTTGTTGGCGGCAAACCTGCGCCATGCAAAGTACAGGGGGCTGCGCTGACGTGGGGCGGTCATGGCCACGGTCATTTGCGGCCCTCGCCAAAGCGAATGCGCGGATTCAGGAATGCATAGGCGATGTCCGAAACAAGGTAGGCCAGGCAGAACATCAGCGTGATCAACAAGATCAGCGCCATTTCCAACGGATAGTCGCGCAGCTCGATGCTAGAGACGAAATAGGCCCCCAGTCCCGGCACCCTGAACATCGCTTCAACAAAGATGGAACCGGTCGCGGTGCCAATGAACATCGGCAAAAATACGGTCACCATGGGCAAAGCCGCATTGCGCAAAACGTGCTGAAAAATGATCCGCCGGTCGGATAGACCCTTGGCGCGCAGCACTGTGACGAAGGGTTTGTTCAAGACGTCCAGCATGGCCGAACGGGTATAGCGGGCGTAGGTCGCCATCGGGATCGTCGCATAGGCGATGACAGGCAAAATCCAGCTGTTGGGCTTGCCCCAGCCCGATGACGGCAACCAGTTCAACCAGACGGCAAAGACAAGGATCAACATCATCGAGGTGACAAACACCGGGATCGTCAGACCCAAAGTGGCAAAAGCCGACGCAAGGTAGTCAACCCAGCTGTTGCGCCGCAGCGCCGCCGCCATGCCCAGCAAAATTCCCAAAGGTGCGCCGATGATGACCCCAAGACCACCAAGCAACAGGCTTGGCGGCCATGCGCGGGCCAAAAGATCCAGCACAGTCTCTCCGGGGCTTTGGAACGGGATGCCAAAGTCAAAGCGCAAAACGCCGGCCATATAGCTGAAATATTGCACATAAAGCGGGCGATCCAGACCAAGGCTGGCGTTCAGCTTTGCCTTGACCGCATCTGACACGGGCATGTCGTTGCCGTCAAACGGCCCGCCGGGAACGGCGTGCATCATCAAGAAGATGATCACCGATACGACGAAAAAGGTAAGCGCGATTGACGCCAGTCGGCCCAGGACAAAACGCATCATGTGACAATGGCCTCCACCAAATGGTCAGGTCCGATAGAAACAAGCTGTGGATCAGGGCCCACCTTGGTGGGGCCAAAAACGTCGTCATGGCTTAGGCGTGGTGAACTTTCAGCAAGATCAGCGCGTGACATGAACGTGCGGATCCGGCGCAATCGCGGGTTTAGAACCGGGATCGCTTCCAGCAAAGACCGGGTATAGGGATGGCGCGCATCGGTAAAGATCGCCTCGGTCGGGGCGTGTTCTATGACGCGGCCATTGAACATCACGGCCACCTTGTCGGTCAGTGACCGCACGACGCTAAGATCATGGCTGATGAACAGGATCGACAGGCCCATTTCGGCCTGCAAATCCAACAGTAGATTGATGATCTGCGCCTTGACGGACACATCCAAAGCCGAGGTCGGCTCGTCCGCCACTAACACGGTCGGGCGCAAGATCAGCGCGCGCGCAATGGCCACGCGCTGGCGCTGGCCGCCCGACAATTCATGCGGATAGCGGCTGCCATAGCTGCGGTCCAGACCGACGCGTTGCAGCCATCCCAACGCCAGTTCGGTCTGCTCTGCCGTCGTGCCTGCGCCATGGATATGCAACGGTTCCGCGACGATCTGGCCCAAGGTCATCATTGGGTCCAGCGCCGAGTAGCTGTCTTGAAACACCACCTGCATCTTGCGGCGAAAGGGCTTCAGCGCGGCATGATCCATCCTGGTGATATCGGTCCCATCGACAAGGATTTGCCCCGAAGACGGCTCTAGCAGCCGCATGGCCATCATGCCGGTCGAGGTCTTGCCCGAACCACTTTCGCCCACCAACCCAAGAATGGCGTTGCGGGGCAGGGTCAACGACACGTCGCTGACCGCGTGATGATCGGCAAGGCTGGTGCGCCACCCGTTCCGAACCGGCAGCGAAAAGGTCTTGCAGATATTGCGCAGCTCCAGTGCGGGGGTGCTGGTCATTGCAGCCTCCAGCAGGCGGCATTGCGGCCAGGGCCGATGGCCGCAAAGGCCGGCGCTTCTGCTGCACATCTCGCATCGGCAAGTTCGCAGCGCGGATGAAACGGGCACCCCGTCGGCGGGTTCGCCGGGTTTGGCGATGCGCCTTTGATTTCGACCAGCCGTTGCCGCCCCGCAGTCTGGCCCGGCATCGAGTGCAAAAGCGCGCGCGTATAGGGATGGGCGGGTGTGTCAAAGATGTCCTGCACCGGACCCTCTTCCATGACGCGGCCACCGTACATCACGACGACACGGTCAACGGTCTCGGCAACCACACCCAAATCATGGGTCACCATGATCAGTCCCATGCCCAATTCGGCCTGCAAAGTCTTGATCAGCTGCAGGATTTGCGCCTGAATGGTCACGTCAAGTGCCGTCGTCGGTTCATCCGCGAACAGAATTTGCGGGCGGCAGGACAGGGCCATTGCAATCATCGCGCGCTGCAACATGCCGCCAGACAACTGGTGTGGATAACTGTCAAGAACTCGCGCCGGGTTCGTGATCTCTACCCGTTGCAAAAGCGCCTCGGCCTCGGCCCGTGCTGCGTCTTTTGGCGTGGCGCGGTGCGCGCGGATCGTCTCGATGATCTGATGTCCGATGGTGAATACCGGGTCAAACGCGGTCATGGGATCTTGAAATATCATCGCGGCGACACGGCCGCGCATCTGCGAAAGCTCGCGCTTGGACGCCTGGCGCATATCGACACCTGCAAGGGAAAGCTTGTCGGCCACGATCTTTGCGGGTGGTTCACGCAACAGGCGCAGGACCGCCATGCAGGTGACCGACTTGCCAGAGCCGGACTCGCCCACGATGCCCAGGCTTTCGCCCGTATTCACATGCAGGGTCAACCCGCGCACCGCCTGCACCAAACCGTCATGCTGGGCAAAGTTGACGCTCAGGTTTTCGATGTCAACAAGCCGCATGTGCCGCCCCGGTAAATATCAGGTTGAATGTCACGGAAAGACGCGCGCCCCGGACAGGACCGGGGCGCGCAGTGGGGTTACTTGGTCACATGCGTATAGAAGTACAGGCCAAGCTGGCGCAGGGGGGTAAAGCCCAGCGTGTTAGGCTCTGTCGCTTCACCTTTCAGATCTTTGCTGACAACGGTCACGGTGATCGGGTGCACAAGCGGGATCATCGACGCATTGTCGATCAGGATCTGTTCTGCCTGCTGATACAGGCTCGCACGTTCTTCCCAAACCTTGCCGGCATCCGCTGCCGCGACCAGATCATCATAGGCCTTGATGTGATGGTCGTGCCGTCCGCCATTGTAGAAAATGCCGTAAAAGTTTGACGGGTCGATATAGTCATACTCGTAGGGTGCCAGGAACAGGTTGTTCTTTTTCTCCAGCATCCCGGCCATCCATTCCTTTTGGGGAAGGATCTTGATGTTCATGGTGATGCCAAGAATTTCTTTGAACTGCGCCTGCAGGTATTGCAGCATCGGACCCGAGATAGCCCCGTTATAGCCGCCCTGATCGCGGTACCAGATTTCCACTTCGGGGAAGCCCACACCATCCGGGTAACCCGCCTTGGCCATGTATTCCTTGGCTTTGGCGGGGTCGAAAACGGCCTGCGACGTGATCGCTTCGTTGTATCCAGGATAGCCCGGTGGCAGCAGCGATTTGCCCGGGATAGCCAGATCCTTCAGAACGGTTGACGTCATTTCGTCGCGGTTGATCGCATATTGCAGCGCCTTGCGCACATCGATGTTGTCAAAGGGTGCTGATCCCAGATCGAACGAGATATACGACACCGCAAACACCGCGTTGTTCGTGACCTGATCCGGGAAGCGTTCCTTGACGAACGGAATCTGCCCGGTGTTCAAAAAGGCAAAGTCCGCCTCGCCTGCCATAAAGGCCGGAAGACCCACTTCAGGCGCACCAAGCGACGGGTCGATTTCCACCCGGTCCACCATAGCCTGCCATGGGCCGGTATAGGTCGGGCTTTTCACCAGAACCATCTTGTTGTTGGATTTCTCCCACGATTCGACCGTGAACGGGCCCGATGTTACCAAGGTCTCGACATTGGCGGCATATTCGTCGCCATAGACGTCCCAGACGTGTTTTGGCACCGGATACCACAGGCTGACCACGCCCGGCAGATAGCCTTTGACGGTTTCCGTGACGACTTCGATGGTCTTGTCATCAACGGCACGAATGCCAAGGGTCGAGACGTCGGCCTTGCCTTCGGTCACCGGACCCCAGTTCTTGATCGCTCCGGCATAACCCCAGTACCAGGCAAAGTCATAACCAGACGTCGCCGCGCGCTGCATGGCGAAAACATAGTCGTTGGCAACCAAAGGCTTGCCATCGCTCCAGACCAGACCATCGCGCAACTTGAAGGTCCAGGTCAGACCATCTTCCGACTGGGTCCAGCTTTCGGCAGCCATCGCGTTCAGCTCGAAATTCTTGTCAAAGCTGGTCAGTGGCAGCTGGACCACTTCGGGGTTGCCCGCGCGGGCATAGACCGTTTTCATATAGTCCATATAGGTGCCGCTTGTCGTGTCACCGACACTGTAAACGGTTGTCTGGGCCAAGCCGGGCCCGGACAGCAATGCGGCTGTCACCAGCGCGCCTGCCAATTTGCGAAATGAAATCATGCGTTCCTCCTTGCTGACATGTGGCGTTTCGCCTCCCGGTCTGCGTCGGTTTGGCGTTCGCGTGATGGCGGCACCAGACAGGTGAAACGCCATTCATATATGTCTGACAAATCCGTAATCATCGTGCAACATCTAAATGTCAGACAGATTCAACTGCCGGATGTCAGTGCCGTCCAGCCCGGCGACGGATCAAAGCCGGTCTGCTTGCCTGCGCCTGTTTCATCCGGTTGCAACAACGCCGCCATCGATCACCAAGGCCTGCCCGGTCATCATTCTGGACGAGGCTGATGCCAAGAACAGGGCTCCTCCGACAATATCCTGTGGGGCAAGCATGTCTTTCAGGCACTGACGGTCAAGCTGCGCTTGCAAGGCATCCGGCGTCACCCAAAGCCGCGTTTGTTTTTCGGTCAACACCCACCCCGGCGCCAAGGCGTTGATGCGAATGCGATCAGGCCCGAATTCGCGGGCCAGGCTGCGCGTCAGGCCGTTGATCCCCGAATTGGCGGTTGCATAGACCGGATAGCCCGCATTGCCCATCATGTAGCTGATCGAGGTAAAATTGATGATCGACCCACCACCCGCCGCCTGCATACCCGGAACCACCGCCTTGATGGCAAAGAAATAGGCTTTCAGGTTGATGGCAATCGACCAGTCCCAGAACGCCTCATCGGTCTCCAGGGTCTTGTGGCGCTGGTCGTTGGCCGCATTGTTTACCAGCACGGTAACCGGACCCTGCGCTGCGGCTGCGCGGGCCAGCACCCGGTCCAGCGCCGTGGTATCGGTGATGTCACACGGCAGAAACATCGGGCGGCTTCCGGTCGCAGCCTCCATCTGGTCGCAAAATTCCCCCGCGTCCGAACGTTGGCAGAAGGCAACCTTGGCACCCTGACGCAAGAAGCCTTCGGTCAAAGCGGCGCCGATGCCAGAGCCACCACCGGTAATGAAAACCGACTGGCCGCTCAGGTCGGAATAGACAGGCAAGTGCGTCATTATCTGTGGTCCTTCGCTGCAAGAATTGCCAGGACATCCGCCCAGCGGATGGCACATTCGATCCCAAAGTCAGTCAGGGCAAGGCAGGGCGCGCGATCATTTACCTGCATTCCGGCATGAATGGCGAAGATGCGTTTGCCGTAGGTGATCAGGTGTTCCAATGACTGCATCACGAAGGTAATCGCCGGCACGGCCTGGGCATACAGCGCCTCGGCCTTGTCGGTCTGACCGCTGTGCCAAAGATCAAAGATGCGGGCCGCGACCGGGGCGATGTCGGGGGCCAGCACAAAGCCTTCGCAGCCTGCGCGCAAGCTGTCGGTCATCTCTAGCCCGCCACGACCGCCCAGGATATGCATCTCGCTCTTGGTCACGGCGATGATACGCTGCACACCAATGGCGGCATCCTCGCTTTTCACGCAGACAAAATTGGCGCAGCGCGACCGCAGGCGGGCGATATCCTCGGCTGACAAGGCGCGCCCCAGATATTGCGGCGCATTCTGCACGGCAATCGGCAGGTCAACCGCCGCGGCCACCCGTTCAAAGAAACCCAGATAGGTGTCCGCGCCGTAACTTCCCACCATCGGCGGCTGCAAGATCAACCAGTCGGCCCCATGGTTCTTGGCAAACACCGCCAGTTCAATTTGTTCAGCCACCGAATTGCCCGCGATGGTCACCGAAAATGGCAGCCTGCCGGCATTGGCGGCACTCACGCAGGCGATCAGGGCCTTGCGCTCGATGAGGGTCAACTTCATCACCTCGGTCGCCAGACCCAAAACAGTGATGCCGTGGCACCCGGCCCTCACGCAATAGTCCACCTGCGCGACCATGGCGGGCAGATCCAGCGCCTCATCCGGTTGGAACAGCGCATATAGAACGGCATGCACCCCGCCGAAAAGTTCACGCCCGCTCATGCTTCCCCCACCACGATACCTGCCGCCCCTTGCCCCAAGGTGCCGGGTTCACCATTCGGCAACCGAGCCATCCTTGTGCCGCCATGTCGGGGCGCGCCACCTGTGCCCGCGCGCCGCCGCTTCGATCACGGCAGGCTCATTCACCTCGATCCCCAGACCCGGCCCCTGCGGGATCGACAGATAGCCGTCCGTCACCGTAAAGCCGCCCGTCGCCGTGACATAATCGGTCAGATCGCCGCCCTGATTATAGTGGATACCCAGGCTTTGCTCTTGGATAAAGGCGTTGTGGCAGACCGCATCGACCTGCAAACACGCGGCCAGCGCAATCGGCCCCAGCGGGCAATGCGGCGCAAGGGCCACGTCATAGGCTTCGGCCATCGCCCCGATGCGGACCATTTCGGAAATGCCGCCGACATGGGCGGTGTCGGGGTTGATCACGCTGGCGGCGCGGGTTTCAAACACCCGCTTGAAGTCATAGCGCGAATGAAGCCGCTCTCCGATGACCAGCGGGATCGAAGTATAGCGCGCAAGGTCCGCCATTGCGTCGATCTGGGTGGAAACCACGGCATCTTCGATGAAGATCGGGCGCAGATGCTCAATTTCGCGCAGCAGAACCTTGGCCATCGGGGCGTGGACGCGGCCATGAAAATCAAAGGCAAAGTCCATGGCCGACCCGATGGCTTCGCGCAATTCGCACAACTGGCGCACGATACCGTCAACCTTGCGGTTGGTATCGACGATCTGCAATTCCTCGCAGATGTTGAACTTGCAAGCGTCATAGCCCGCCGCCATCAGGTCTTTTGCCCCGGCAATCAGCTTCGCGGGCCGGTCGCCCCCCATCCAGCAATAGCTGCGCACCTTGTCGCGCACCGGCCCGCCAAGCAGGGCATGGACGGGGGCATTGTGGTATTTGCCCTTGATGTCCCACAGCGCAGTGTCGATGCCGGAAATCGCGCTCATCAGTACCGGACCGCCACGGTAACAGCCGTTGCGGTAGATCGCCTGCCAGGTGTCCTCGATGTGCAACGGGTTGCGGCCGATCAGGAACTCTCGCAGCTCGCCAATTTTGGCAGCCAGGGTTTCGGCATGCCCTTCAAGCACGGGCTCACCCCAGCCCACCAGCCCGACATCCGTGTCGATCTTCAGAAACAGCCAGCGCGGGGCAACCAGATAGGTGGTCAGGTCGGTGATCTTCATTGTCGTCCCCTGTGTGTTCAGTCCCGGCATCGGATGGATCGGGTCAAGGATGTATAGATCCGGCTCTGATGTCCAGATTTTGCTGGTGTTCGCGTCGCATGGTCGCAATAGCCCCAGGTCTTGCAGACGCCTTGCCTGGCAATTTTGAAAGCAGGTAGACACACATGTCCGTCACAAAGTTCACAGACCTGCCCGCCGGTCGTCCCTCGGTCATGACAA
>JAYSWK010000509.1:0-8142 GCA_043718085.1 Rhodobacterales bacterium | reverse complement strand
GGCAATGGCGGGCAGCATGAAGGTGATGCCCTGAAGATGCGCCAAGGCGGCCTCGGCGGGGGCTTGCAGTGAGAGAAGATCGTAAATCAGGGCCGCTTCGGGTGCCGCGATGGGGCTGGCGGTGGAATCCTCGATCAAGGCGGCGGTGCGTTCGGCAATGTCTTCCGCAGCGCGCAGGCCGATCAAGGGGCCCGCAGCGGCGATCAGCACATCGGGCGCACCAAGGCCGAGTTTTTGCAAAAGTGACCTGCGGGCGGGCGTCATCGGGGCGCGGCCCGAGAAGCGGTCGAGCAACTGGCGAAAGCGGGTGGGCCGCCAGATGTGGCGCAAAAGGGCGGCTTTGCGGCGATCCGTGGTGTCCAGTCCGCGCACGGCGGCCATCAGTATACCGATGTCGCCGGTCACGGGTCTGGCTTTGCTGTGGGTCAGAAGGCTGGCAAACAAGGCGAAAACCTCGGCATCCGCCTCGGCAGGCGTGGCGCGGTCAAAAACCTCGAAGCCTACTTGCAGGAATTCCCGGGCCTGGTTGCCCAGGTGTTCCTGCTTGCGGAACACTTCGCCCAGATAGCAGTAGCGTGCCGGATCCGCCCCGTGGGCCATATGGGCCTGCACCACGGGCACGGTGAAGTCGGGGCGCAACATCATCTCGCCCTGCAAAGGGTCCGAAGTGACATAGGCACGGGCGCGGATGTCTTCGCCGTAAAGGTCCAGAAGCGTTTCGGCGGGCAAAAGGATATCGGCATCGACCGCCATGGCACCGGCCGCCTGGAAGGCCGCGAACAGGCGCTCGGCCTCGGCCCGGATGGCGGGTTTTTGGGTCATGGGCAGGAACGCTGGAGCGGGCGCCTAGAATTTTCGTGCGAAAATTCTAGGCGGTTTACGGCCAGCCTGGTCATGATCCCAGCATTCGTTTGACCGCCGCCACCAGATCGGCGCGGGGCACTTCAACCTGGGCGGGGCGGTCTTTCCATTCCTCCAGCGTCGCACTCTGCGCGATCCTGGCACCCAGGATCAGGTCTTTCAGGATCACCGTGCCCTTTTCGGCCTCGGTCCCGCCCTGGATCACGGCCACCGGGCTTTGACGTTTATCCGCATATTTCAACTGGTTACCGAATTGCTTGGGGTTGCCCAGATAGACCTCGGCCCTGATGCCCGCCTGTCGCAACTCACCGGCCATGGCGAAATAGTCGGCCATCCGGTCGCGGTCCATCACGGTCACGACGACCGGTCCCTGCCAGAGATTAGAATCTCCAATCCGCCCCTTGGCGCGCAGGGCGGCAAGAAGGCGGTCCACGCCGATGGAAACCCCGGTGGCGGGCACGTCCTGACCGGTGAATCGCTTGACCAATCCGTCATAGCGCCCACCACCCGCGACCGAACCGAACTGGCGTTTGCGGCCCTTTTCGTCCAGGATTTCAAAGGTCAGTTCCGCCTCATAGACGGGGCCGGTATAGTAGCCAAGTCCGCGCACAACGCCCGGGTCGATGACAATACGGTCAGCACTGTAGCCTTGGGCGTCCAGAAGTTCCGTCATGATTTCAAGCTCTTGCACACCTTCGACGCCCATGGCCGAGCCACCAATCAACTCGCGCAACCGCGCGACGGTGGCAGCACCGGTGGCGCGTTTGGCCGAGGTGAAGCCCATGACAATCGCGATCTGATCTGCGGTCAAACCAGCCCCTTTGGTGACATCGCCGCTTTCGTCGCGCCGCCCCTCGCCCAGCAAGGCGCGCACCCCGGCATCCCCCAGACGGTCCAACTTGTCGATGGCGCGCAGCACGACGCCGCGTTCGGCGGCGAATTTATCCGGGTCGGCCGGGTCCAGAACGCCGGCCATTTCCATCACACCATTCAGCACCTTGCGGTTGCCCAGTTTCACCAGATAGTCGCCGCGCGGAATGCCGACCATTTCAAGCGCATCCGACAGCATGGCGCAAATCTCGGCGTCGGCGGCGACCGAGGCTGAGCCCACCGTATCTGCATCGCATTGATAAAACTGACGAAACCGCCCCGGTCCCGGCTTTTCATTGCGCCAGACCGGGCCCATGGCAAAGCGGCGGTAGGGGCTGGGCAGGTCGTTGCGATACTGGGCGGCCACGCGGGCAAGGGGCGCTGTCAGGTCATAGCGCAGCGCCAGCCAATCCTTGTCCTCGTCCTGCCAGGCAAAGACGCCTTCGTTGGGCCGGTCGACATCAGGCAGAAATTTGCCAAGCGCATCAACAGTTTCCACGGCAGAGGTTTCAAGCGGGTCAAAGCCGTAGCGCAGATAGACCTCGGCAATGGCGTCCAGCATGGTCTTGCGGTCGGTCACTTCCGCGCCGAAATAGTCGCGAAAGCCCTTGGGCGTCTCGGCGCGCGGGCGGCGGGGGGATTTGTCCTGAGCCATGGGCGTTGCCTTTGAATGGTTTGCGATTGCCTTAGCGGAGGGCGGCAAAATGGGCAAGCGGGGCCACAAGGTAAAGCGGTTCAGGTTTCGATGGTCGCGGAAATCGCTGCCTCTCGTTTCACTCGAACGCGTTTTCCGATGTTCTTGTTTCCGTAAAAACCTGAACCGCCTTAATGGGGTGTAAACGACCTACAAATGGCCTACAAAGCCTCTACAAAGCCTCTACAGGATTTCCTTGCTCATGACCGCCGTGCAACTGGAAGAACGCATCGCCCATCTGATCCGGACGGTGGAAGATCTGTCCGATGTGGTGGCGCGGCAGGCCCGCGAGATCGACCGGTTGACCCGGATGGTGGGGATGCTGGCGCAACGCGAGGCCGAGCGGGAGACGCAGGGCGGCGCGCCCGAAGCCAATGTGAAGCCGCCGCATTGGTAGGATGGGCAGTTCGGTTTTCCGGCATGCCGGAAAACCGGTTTGCCCATCTTCCTCACATATCCTCGACCATGACCACGCCCTGCATCGCCTTGATGGCGCCCTTGATCTGGGGAGTGATCGGATAGGGGTTGGGCAGGGTCAGGTCGATTTCGCGGCCGGTGTCATCGGGGACGCAAAGGGTGATCTGGGCGCGGGTGCGGCCTTCGATCCGGGCCAGGAGGGCCGCGATCGAAGGGACGGCCTCGGGTCGGTTAAGATGAATGCGCAGGGCCTGGGCCCCCGCCTCGGCCGCGACCTGGTCGATGGGTTGGGCGGCGCGGGCGAGGAGTTTCAGCGTCTCGCCTTCAAGATTGGCTTCAACGGTCAAGACGACATTCTTGCCCGGCTCCAGATTGTCACGGGCGGCCTCCAGCGTGTCGGAAAAGACTGTCACTTCATAAAGGCCGGTGGGATCGGACAGCGAGACAAAGGCGAAACGGTTGCCCTTGGCTGATTTACGTTCCTTCTTGGCCGAGACGGAGCCTGCGATCTTGGCGACCAGCGGGCCGCGTTCGGCCAAGGCGGTGATTTCGGTCAGGGTTTTCACATCGCGCCGCCTCAGGGCGGACATGTAGTCGTCCAACGGGTGGCCCGAAAGATAAAAGCCGATGGCCTGATGTTCCTGAGCCAGCCGTTCGATGGGCAGCCAATCGTCGCGGAAGGGCAGGCTCGGTTCGGGAATATCGGTGCCCGCCTCGCCAAAGAGGCTGACCTGGTTGGAGCTTTTGGCGTCATGGACGGCGGCGGAATAGGCGACCAGCGGATCAAGACCTTCAAAGACGCGGGCGCGGTTGGGGTCCAATTCGTCAAAGGCCCCAGCGCGGGCCAACATCTCGAGCGGACGTTTGCCGACCCGTTTCAGATCGACGCAGCGGGCGAGGTCGAACAGGTTAACGAATGGTCGCTCACCGCGTTCACGAATGATCATTTGCATGGCGTCAACACCGACGTTTTTCAGCGCCCCCAAGGCATAGACAACCTGGCCATCGCGCACGGTAAAGGTCGCCAGCGAGTGGTTGATCGAAGGTGCGACGGTCTTGAGCCCAAGTTTATCGACCTCACGTTTGTAAACGGCCAGTTTGTCGGTCTGATGGATGTCGCAATTCATCACGGCGGCCATGAATTCGACCGGGTAATTGGCCTTGAGATAGGCCGTCTGATAGCTGACGACGGCATAGGCGGCGGCATGGCTCTTGTTGAAACCGTAATTGGCGAATTTCTCCAGCAGGTCAAAGACTTCGCCAGCCTTTTCCCTGGGCACAGCATGGGTCAAGGCAGCGCCTTCGATGAATTTCGGCCGTTCCTTGGCCATTTCCTCGGCGATCTTCTTGCCCATGGCGCGGCGCAAAAGATCGGCCCCGCCAAGGCTGTAACCGGCCATGACCTGGGCGATCTGCATCACCTGTTCCTGATAGACGATGATGCCTTGGGTTTCGGCCAGAATGTGGTCAATCGTGGGATGGATTGATTCCGGATCCCGCTGCCCGTTCTTGACCTCGCAATAGGTCGGAATATTTTCCATCGGGCCGGGGCGATAAAGGGCAACCAGGGCCACGATATCCTCGATGCAGGTCGGTTTCATGCGCCTGAGCGCATCCATCATCCCCGAGCTTTCGACCTGGAACACGGCGACCGTCCTGGCGGCGGCATACAGGTCGTAAGCGGGTTTGTCGTCCAGGGGGATCAGATTGATGTCGAAACTGATGTCGCGCAGCTGCAAAAGCGCCATGCAGTTCTGGATGACGGTCAGGGTTTTCAGTCCCAGAAAGTCGAACTTTACCAGCCCTGCCGCCTCGACCCATTTCATGTTAAACTGGGTGGCGGGCATGTCGGAACGGGGGTCTTGATAAAGCGGCACCAATTCGTCCAAAGGACGGTCGCCGATCACCACGCCTGCGGCATGGGTTGAGGCGTTGCGGTAAAGCCCCTCGATCTGTTCGGCATAGGTCAGAAGGCGGGCAACCACCTCTTCCTTGGCAGCCTCACGCAGGCGGGGTTCATCGGCCAAGGCCTTGGTAATGCTGACAGGTTTGACGCCTTCGACCGGGATCATCTTGGACAGGCGGTCGACCTGGCCATACGACATCTGCAGGACGCGGCCCACATCGCGCACGGCGGCCTTGGACAGAAGCGCGCCAAAGGTGATGATCTGGCCCACCTTGTCGCGGCCATATTTCTGCTGGACGTATTGGATCACCTCTTCACGGCGGTCCATGCAGAAGTCGATGTCGAAGTCGGGCATGGACACCCGTTCGGGGTTCAAGAAGCGTTCAAAAAGCAGGGCATAGCGCAAAGGGTCAAGGTCGGTGATGGTCAGGGCATAGGCGACCAGCGAGCCCGCGCCCGAACCCCGCCCCGGCCCCACGGGAATGCCATGGTCCTTGGCCCATTTGATGAAATCCGCCACGATCAGGAAATAGCCCGGAAAGCCCATCTTTTCGATGATGCCAAGCTCGAAATCGAGGCGGGCCTGATACTCATCGGGCGTCACGGAATGGGGGATGACGCGCAGGCGGGCCTGCAGCCCCGCATTCGCCTCGCGGCGCAGCTCGTTGACCTCGTCATCGGCAAAGCGCGGCAGGATCGGCGCGCGTTTATAGGCGGCAAAGGCGCAGCGGCGGGCGATTTCCAGCGTGTTGTCCAACGCCTCGGGCAGATCGGCGAACAGGGCCGCCATTTCGGATTCGGATTTGAAATAGTGCTGGGGTGTCAGGCGGCGGCGGGGCTGCTGCTGATCGACATAGGCACCTTCGGCAATGCAGATCAGGGCGTCATGGGCCTCGTACATCGTGGTTTTGGGGAAATAGACGTCGTTGGTGGCCACCAGCGGCAGGCCCATGTCGTAGGCCATTTCGACAAAGCCGCGTTCGGTCAGGCGTTCGGCTTCCATGTCGTGGCGCTGCAATTCGACGTAAAGGCAGCCCGGAAAGGTGTCAGCCAGACGCTGCATCAGGGCGCGGGCCCTGGGGGTCTGATTGGTCTGGAGGAACCGCCCGACCGGGCCATCGGCACCGCCGGTCAGGCAGATCAGGCCAGAGGAATGCTGCGCCAGCTGCTCCAATGTCACCGAGGGCAGGGCGCCGCCCTTGTCGATGTAAAGGCATGAGTTCAGCTTCATCAGGCTGAGATACCCCGCCTCATTGCGGGCCAGCAAAACGACGGGCGCTGCGGCGCGGGGCTTTTCGCCGGGGGCCGTGACGTCAAAGGCGACCGAGACTTGGCAACCGACGATGGGCTGCAGCCCCTCGCCCTGGGCCGTCACGGAAAACTCCAGTGCGGCAAACATGTTGTTGGTATCGGTCACGGCCACGGCGGGCATGTCGGCCGCGACGCAGAGCTTGACCAGTTTCTTGACCGGAACCGCCCCTTCCAGAAGGGAATGTTCCGTATGCACGCGCAAATGGATGAATCGGGGTTGGGCCATGGGCTGACCCTAACCAAGCCCGCGTGGCAGCGAAAGGGTGTGCGATTTGTGGGCTTTGACAGTAACTGCTTTCGGGATCGCGCCAAAGGTAATGCTGGACAGGCGGGGCCAAGGCAGGTTTCAATCACCCATGGCCGCGCACCCCGCTTTACGCCGCATCGGGCGGGGGCGCCTTGGGCTGACACGCAGAGACCGCGGCGGGACATGACATGGAAGAGGTTGCGTTTCTTTTGAATGGAACGCCCGTCCAGGTAAAGGACGTCCCCACGCGGACGCTTCTGGACTTTTTGCGCGAAACCAAGGGGTTGAAGGGCACAAAAGAGGGCTGCAACGAGGGCGATTGCGGGGCCTGCACGGTCATGGTGACAGATGAGGCCGGCAGTCGCGCGCTGAATTCCTGCATTCTTTTCCTGCCGCAGCTTCAGGGCAAGTCGGTGCGCACGGTCGAGGGGATCGCCGGCCCCAAGGGCGAGGCGCATCCGGTGCAAGAGGCGATGGTTGCCCATCACGGCACGCAATGCGGTTTTTGCACGCCGGGTTTTGTGGTCTCGATGGCCGTTGGGCATCTGAACGGGGCCAGGGATCATGACGACGTGCTGGCGGGTAATCTGTGCCGCTGCACGGGATATGCCCCGATCATCCGCGCGGCTGAGGCGGCCGAGGCCATGCCCGTGCCGGATTGGATGACCGCCACATTTGCACCTTTGAAAATACTCTCGGGGGGGTCCGGGGGGGCAGACAGCCCCCCCGGCGCCTTCCGCCCCACGACGTCGGACGAACTGGCGCGCTGGTACGAGGCCAACCCGCAGGCGACATTGATCGCCGGGGCGACGGATGTGGGCCTTTGGGTGACCAAACAGTTGCGTGACCTGGAGCCTGTGGCGTTTCTGAACGGCGTCAAGGATTTGCAGGGCATCACCCGTCAGGGCGAGGTTTTGCGCGTGGGCGCAGGCGTCACGATCACGGATCTTTTGGCGACGGTCAAAACCCTGCACCCGTCTTTCGCCGAAATGCTGCGCCGCTATGCTTCGGTTCAGGTGCGCAATGCGGCCACGATCGGTGGCAACATCGCCAATGGCTCGCCCATTGGTGACGGGCCGCCCGCGCTGATCGCCATGGGGGCGACACTGAATCTGCGCAAGGGCGACAAGCGGCGTGAGATGCCGATGGAGGCGTTCTTTCTGGAGTATCGCAAGCAAGACCGCCAGCAAGGCGAGTTTGTCGAGGCGGTCACCATTCCGGCCAGCGCCCCTGCCCTGCGGTGTTACAAGATCTCGAAACGCTTTGATCAGGATATCTCGGCGGTGTGCGGCTGTTTCAATGTCACGGTGGCGGCAGGCCGTGTCACGGCGGCGCGGATCGCTTTTGGCGGCATGGCGGGCATCCCCAAACGCGCGGCGGCGGTTGAGGCGGCTTTGTTGGGCAAGGACTGGACCCTGGCCAATGTCACAGCGGCCATGCCGGAATTTTCCAAGGATTTCCAACCGATGAGCGATATGCGTGCCTCAGCCGACTACCGTTTGACGGTCGCGCAGAACCTGCTGACGCGGTATTTCCACGACCTTGCCGGTGTGCCTGTCCTGGTGCTGGAGGTGCAGCCATGACCATGGGAAAAGCCTTGCCGCATGACTCGAGCCCGATCCAGGTGACGGGCGAGGCGCGGTATGTCGATGACATCCCGCTGCCCGAAGGTGCTTTGCATCTGGCCTTTGGTCTGTCCACCGTCGCCCATGGCGAGATCACCGCGATCGACCTGTCGGCCGTGCGCACCGCCCCTGGTGTGGTGCGGGTCTGGTCGGCCAAGGATTTCGACCACATGCCCGACTGCGGCCCGGTGGCGGAAGACGAGCCGCTACT
>JAYSWK010000508.1:0-3259 GCA_043718085.1 Rhodobacterales bacterium | reverse complement strand
GAAGTGGTCGAACGCTGGACCGGGATTCCGACCGCCCGGATGCTGGAAGGCGAGCGCGACAAGCTGCTGCGCATGGAAGACGAGTTGGGCAAGCGGGTTATCGGCCAGCGGCAGGCGGTGGTGGCGGTGGCCAATGCGGTGCGCCGGGCGCGGGCGGGGCTGAATGATGAGGGGCGGCCCTTGGGGTCGTTCCTGTTCCTTGGACCGACCGGCGTGGGTAAGACCGAACTGACCAAGGCGGTGGCCGAGTACCTGTTTAATGACGACAACGCGATGGTGCGCATCGACATGTCGGAGTTCATGGAAAAGCATGCGGTATCGCGTCTGATCGGCGCGCCGCCGGGCTATGTCGGCTATGACGAGGGTGGGGTGCTGACCGAAGCCGTGCGCCGCCGCCCCTATCAGGTGGTGCTGTTCGACGAGGTGGAAAAGGCCCATCCCGATGTGTTCAACGTGCTGTTGCAGGTGCTGGATGACGGGGTGCTGACCGACGGGCAGGGCCGTCGGGTCGATTTCAAGCAGACGCTGATCGTGCTGACCTCGAACCTTGGGAGCCAGGCGCTGAGCCAATTGCCCGAAGGCTCGGACCCGGCCCCGGCGCATCGGGACGTGATGGCGGCGGTGCGCGGGCATTTCCGGCCGGAATTCCTGAACCGGCTGGACGAGACGATCATCTTCGACCGGCTGACGCGGGGCGATATGGACGGCATCGTTACCATCCAGATGCGGCGGCTCGAGTCGCGGCTGGCGGCGCGCAAGATCACGCTTGATCTTGATGATGCGGCACGCAAATGGCTGGCCGACGAAGGCTATGACCCGGTGTTCGGGGCGCGTCCCTTGAAGCGTGTGTTGCAGCGCCACCTGCAAGACCCGCTGGCCGAGATGTTGCTTGCAGGTGATATCAAGGACGGCGACACGGTCGTGGTCAGCGCCGGGGCTGACGGGTTGTTGGTGGGCGAGCGGATCAGCCGATCCGCCCGGCCAAAGCCCGAAGGCGCGGTGCTGCACTGAAGCCCGCTGTCCCGTCGGGCGCGCCAGGGAAACCCGGCTCAGCCTCATGGGGCAGGGGGCGGAAAACAGGCGGAAGGTGGAATTGTGGAGGGCTCGGCAATTCCGGACATGGAGACCAGTGGGTTAGGCGGTTGTGCTTAGTGGGTGGCAGCACATTTTTCCTGCCGAGGCCCAACACTTCGACGCTTTCACACAGGCAAGGATCACTTGGCGCCAAACCCCCGGATCAGGTTTGCGCACCAAGCAAAGACCGCAGCATCATCGTGGTTAAAAGCAAAGTCGAAGGCAAACCAGACAGCATAGAGCCCAATCCGATCAATCACTTCCGCGCCATGCTTCGCCAGGATCAATTCCTTCAGATAGTCATGGTCCGCCTTTGAGGAGGACTTGGTGGCCAGAAGAAAATGACAGGCTCCGGCAAGATCCATGACATGGTCACCAATCCGGGTGGTGAAGCTGAAATCGATCAGCCCGGTCACCTGCAAATCATCGTTCATCATGACATTCGGCGGCCAGATGTCGCCGTGAACGATGCATCTGGCCGGATCAGGAATGGCCTCAAGTCGGGCAATGAAGCGCCGGGCAATCCCGGCAAGGCCCGGAATCGCGGCCGCCAGCACGTCATCCTCGGCCGCCTTGCGCACGCGCGCAGTCAAATAGTCTGACCATTTGTCGCAGCGACGGGGTTGATCCAGAAGAAGATCACCAAAGGCCTCGCCCGGTGCGGTTGCGACGGCCATGGCCTCGGCGGCGGCCAGATAGGCCCTGAGCGCGGTCGCGCGCCTTGCCCCCGAAAGCCTTGGCAGCAATGCCGCCATCGACTGGCCCGGGATGCGGTCCTCGATCACGAACAACTGCCCATCCAGCCTTGAGATTTCACGGACGCTCGGCACGGCAAAGGGAAGTGGCGGCAGGTTTGCCGTGAATGCTGCCCGGGCGCGCACCTGATCTTCGCTGCCCGCCTCGGGTCTGGGAATGCGCAGGATTTGCGATGCTCCCAGCGCATAGATCGTGCTTTCCCAGCCCGAACCCAGCAGGTCGGCGTCGCGCAAGGCGTATGCGTCCATGATCGCTTTGTTCATCGCGGTGCCTGTTGGCCCTTTCAGTTGGCTATGGAGGCGAGGATGTCGGCGAATTTCTTTGGCTGCAGGGCAAAGACCGAGTGTTCCGAGGCGATCTCGATCGGGGTGACGCCAAGCGCCGCAGCGAAAGCGCGCTGCCGTTCGGGGGGGATGATCTGGTCTTCGGTACACAGGACATAGGAACAGGGCAGGTCAGGCATGCCCGTGCCGGGCCAAGGCTCGTACACCGCCCTCATGCCCTGTTTGCGCTGGGTTGCGCGCAGGAAGGCCAGATAGGCGTCACGCTGTTCTGGCGGCACAAGCGAGGACAGCAGATCAAAATCGAATGATCGCGTTCCATCGCCGTTGTCGATGGATACTGCCATGATCGCCTCTTGCGTGGCTGGACCCAGCGCTTCGAAGATCGACTGCCCCGGTTGCGGCAGGATGGCGGCGGCGAAGACCATGCGGTCCACCGGGGCCTGGGCGGCAACCAGGGGAATGGTGGCGCCGCCAGCCGAATGGGCCACAAGGATACGGCGGCCCGATGTTCCCGCCATGGCTTCAATCACGGTGTTGGCGTAGTCGTTCAGGGTGGCGTCGGGCTTCTCGCTGGGCAAATCGACATTGATGACCCGGTGCCCTTCGGCCTCCAGAAAGGGCACGGTTGGCGCGAGTTCCGCCGGCGATCCGAAGCCGCCATGGACGAAGACGAATGTGGTTGTCATGCCCTGCACTCCCCTTGCGACGAATAGGTCTTTTCCCGCCGAAATCTGGTTTTCGCGGACGGCCCCCGCTTTTCGTTGCCGTCCGCATCGCCATCCATCAAGGAAATGCGGCTGTCTTGATAGCGAAGTGACCCACTTGCCCGGGGAGTTGCGGGTTAAGTCGAGCCCCCATCCTCCAAGAGCGTCTTGTAGATTGCTATGGCCTCCTCCTGGCCCAACCCGCTGTCCCTGGCTCGCTGGAAATACCCGGCGATGAAGTCGGGGACCGCCGGAGAAATTCCGGCATCGCGCGCCTGCATCTGGATACGTGACAGCGCCTCGCCCCAGACCTGCAGCGTCGCGGTGGGGTGGCCGTAGTCCGCGTCCTTGATGATCCCGGCCAGTTTGCAGGTTTCGGTGTCGATGTCGGCTCGGAAGGGTTCGGCTGGGAAGAGGTCTATGAACGCCTGCAGGTCGATG
>JAYSWK010000507.1:0-3289 GCA_043718085.1 Rhodobacterales bacterium | reverse complement strand
CAAGCGCAATTGACCGACGGGGGGGCAAGGGCGTATCTTGGGTCTCTTGGCCCGAAATGAACCAAAGGTTGCCCCATGCCCGCCTTCTCGACCCCCATTGCCGAGCAAATCTGGGACATGAAATATCGGTTCCGCGCGGCGAACGGCACGGCCATCGACCAGACCGTCGAGGATACCTGGCGTCGCATCGCCGGCGCCCTTGCCGCCGTCGAAAAAGACCCCGCCGCATGGGAGCCGCGCTTTTACGCCGCCCTCGACGGCTTCAAATTCCTGCCCGCAGGTCGCATCACCGCCGGGGCGGGCACCGGGCGGCAGGTCACGCTTTTCAACTGCTTTGTCATGGGGACCATCCCTGACACCATGTCAGGCATCTTCGACGCGCTGAAAGAGGCCGCGCTGACCATGCAGCAGGGCGGCGGCATCGGCTATGACTTCTCGACGATCCGGCCCAAGGGGGCCGAGGTCAAGGGCGTGGCGGCGGATGCCTCGGGTCCCCTGTCCTTCATGGATGTCTGGGACGCCATGTGCCGCACCATCATGTCAGCCGGGTCACGCCGGGGTGCCATGATGGCCACGATGCGCTGTGACCATCCCGACATCGAAGCCTTCATCGAAGCCAAGAAAGACCCCGCCCGCCTGCGCATGTTCAACCTTTCGGTGCTGGTCACCGACCCGTTCATGGCGGCCGTCAAGGCCGATGGCCCGTGGGAGCTGACCTTTGGCGGCATGGTCTTCAAGACCCTGCCCGCGCGCGTCCTGTGGAACCGGATCATGCGCAACACCTATGATTTCGCCGAACCCGGCGTCATTTTCATCGACCGCATCAATTCCGCCAACAACCTGAATTATATAGAGAAAATTTCAGCGACCAATCCATGTGGCGAACAGCCCCTGCCGCCCTATGGCGCCTGCCTCCTTGGCTCGATCAATCTGCCGACGCTGGTCGCCCATCCCTTCACCAAAAAGGCGAAACTTGACATCAAGGCGCTTGATGTCCTTGTCCGCACCGCCATCCGCATGATGGACAACACCGTCGATGCCTCCCGCTTTCCCTTGCCCCAACAGCAGGCCGAGGCGCTTGCCAAGCGCCGCATCGGCCTGGGCGTCACCGGTCTTGCCGATGCGCTTTTGGTGACCGGCCTGCGCTATGGTTCGCCCGAGGCCGCCGCCCAGACCGAGGAATGGATGCATGCCGTGGCCCGCGCGGCCTATGCAGCCTCGGTGGACCTTGCGCGCGAAAAGGGCGCCTTCCCCCTGTTCGACGCCGAACCCTACCTCGCCTCGGGCACCATGGCGGGCATGGACAGCGATATCCGCGACGCCATCCGCACCCATGGCATCCGCAATGCCCTTCTGACTTCGATCGCCCCCACCGGCACGATCAGCCTTTATGCGGGCAATGTGTCGTCCGGGATCGAGCCGGTCTTTGCCTATGCTTATACCCGCAAGGTCCTGCAAAAGGACGGCACCCGGGCCGAGGAAGAGGTCACCGATTACGCCGTCCGCCTGTGGCGCGACCTGCACGGCGACGCCCCACTGCCCGACCATTTCGTCAATGCCCAGACCCTGCCGCCCATGGATCATGTCCGCATGCAGGCTGCGGCGCAGAAATGGGTCGACAGCAGCATCTCCAAGACGATCAACTGCCCCGCGGACATCAGCTTTGACGACTTTGCCCAGGTCTATATGGCGGCCTGGGATCAAGGCTGCAAAGGCTGCACAACCTACCGGCCCAATGCGGTGACCGGGTCTGTCCTTGCGGTTTCCGAACCTTTGAAGGCGCAACCCAAGGGCGAAAGTGCCGAAGTTGTCTACCTTTCCGAACCTCTGGACCGCCCGCAGGCGCTGGAAGGGCAGACCTACAAGATCAAATGGCCCGGCTCCGAACACGCGCTTTACATCACCATCAACGATATCATCACCGCCGGCCACCGCCGCCCCTTCGAAGTGTTCATCAACTCCAAGAACATGGAGCATTTCGCCTGGACCGTCGCCCTTACCCGGATGATTTCGGCCGTGTTCCGGCGCGGCGGCGACATCTCCTTCGTGGTCGAGGAACTGAAAGCCGTCTTCGACCCGCGCGGCGGGGCCTGGATGGAGGGGCGCTACATCCCCTCGATCCTGGCCGCCATCGGCGGCGTGATCGAACGCCACCTGGTGGCCATCGGCTTCATCGCGGGCGAGGGGCTGGGCCTCAAATCCGACCCCAAGGCCGAAGCGATTGCCGTGGGTGAGGCCCCGCGCGGCAACGCCTGCCCCAATTGCGGCGGCTATCATCTGCAGATGATCGAAGGCTGCATGACCTGCGCCGATTGCGGGCACAGCAAATGCGGTTAAAGCGGGATGGGTTTTCATGGAAGCAAACCCCATCGGGAAACGCGTTCGTGCGAATGCGAGAGGCAGCGTTTCCCGATTCCATGCAAACCCATCCCGCTCTAGCGCCATGACAGTCACCCTGACTGTGTTCCAGGGCCGCACAGGTGACCACAACGATTGGGCCATTCCCGGGGCGCGGCTGGTGGCAACCACGCTTGAGGGCAGGTTCGGCAAGTTGGCCCAAGTCATCGGAACTCCGACGCCCGCCCTGATCCTTTCGCAGACCGAGATTCTGGGCATCGAGATTGCCGAGTTTCAACCGGCCTTCCGCCCCGGCGGACCCGACGTTTCACCCGAACCCCTGATCCGGGCTTTGGAGCCGATCTGGTCGGCTCTGGGTGCGGACCCTCAGACCCGCGCGTAAGAAATCCCCCGCGCCAGCCAGCAGCCGATGGTCAGCCCGGTCACCACGCCGCCCTGCTTTTGCACGATCACCGTCCAGTCACCGGGGGGCGAGGCGTCCATCGACCGGCGCGTCGTGATGATCCAGACATCCTCGGCCACCGGATACATCCGCTCCACCGGACCGCGCCCCAGCATCCCCTCGAATCCGACCCATGCGGCACCGTCGCCCGCGCCGATCTCCAGCCACGCCTCCAACTCGTCCGACCAGTAGCGCCCTGCAATCGCGGGATCGACCCGGTCCATGGGCACCAGTGGCCGCGCCGTCACCACACGGTTCTCGCCCTCACGGCGCATGGACAGCCCGTCGCCCGTCCGCTCCAGCACCAGTTCCTTGGCCCTTGCGATTCCGTCCGCCCCAACGTTCAACCGGGTCGGCGTCGTTGCGTAATGCAGGGTCACGCCGCCATCTTCGGGCACCGTCCGGACAACCATTCCGTCCGCTTCGTCCAGCCACAGTCCAGCCCAGCCCTCGGGTGGTGCCACGACCTCGGCCGACACATGCCCCAAA
>JAYSWK010000506.1:0-3289 GCA_043718085.1 Rhodobacterales bacterium | reverse complement strand
CGATGTCCAGCGTGCGGAATGCCACCGGGCGACCCTGGGCCGCATCCATCACGCGGGCATAAAGGCTGGCCAGTTCAGCGCGCTGGGGCATCTTGTTGCGGATGAGAAATTGCAACTCGGTGCGGAACAGACCCACCCCTTCGGCCCCCGACCCCACCAGCGACGGCAGATCGGCCATCAGCCCTGCATTCATGTGCAATTCCACCGTGACCCCGTCGCGGGTCGTGGCGGGCAGGTCGCGCAACACGGCATAACGCTTTTGCGCCTCGGCCTGCATGGCTATCTTGTCGCGGAAACTGCGCGAAATCGTCTCTTCGGCGCGCAGATGAACCTGGCCTGAATCGCCATCGACCAGAATGGCATCGCCGTTCAGCGCCTCGGTCGTGATGCCCTTGGCATGGATGACAAGGGGAATGGCCAGGGCGCGGGCGACAATGGCGGCATGAGAGCCGACAGAGCCTTCCTCAAGCACCACGCCCTTGAGCTTGCGGCCATATTCCAACAACTCGGCCGGGCCGATATTGCGGGCTACGAGCACGGGGTTTTCCGGCATCTCGGCCCCGGTGTCCTGACCCTGACCGGTCAGAATGCGCAAAAGCCGGTTGCTGAGGTCGTCCAGGTCGTGAAGCCTTTCGCGCAGATAGGCATCCGGCACCTGTTCCAGTCGCGCCCGGGCCGTGCCCTGTTCCTTTTCCACCGCCGCCTCGGCCGACAGGCCGCGCTGGATGTCCTCTTCCATCCGGCGCAGCCAGCCGCGCGAATGGGCGAACATCCGGTAGGCCTCGAGCACCGCCTTTTGATCCTTGTCCAGGCTTTCGGCCTCCAGAAGGTCATCGACCGAGACGCGCAAGACCCCCACGGCGGCGCGGATGCGTTCGATCTCGGTCAAGGGATCGTCGGCCACGGGGTTGGTCACGACGACACGGGGCTCATGCAGCCAGACCCGGCCTTCGGCGGCGCCTTCCTGGCCGGTCGAGCCGCGAAACATCACGGGCTGCTTGTGCAAGGCGCCCATGCCGCCGCCATCCCCGGCGAAGGCGCCAAGTTCGGTCATCTCGGCCAGCACCATGGCGACAACTTCGATCGCGTCGGTTTCCTCTTCGGAATAGGCGCGGGCCGATTTCGACTGCACGACCAAAACACCCAGCTTTTCGCCCACCCGCATGATCGGCACGCCAAGGAACGAGGAAAAGATCTCTTCCCCCGTCTCGGGCATGAAGCGAAAGCCCTTTTCGCCCGGTGCATTGGCGGTGTTGACGGGCAGTCCGGTGCGGGCAACCCGTCCAACCAGACCTTCGCCCAGCTTCATGCGGGTCTTGTGGACGGCGGTCTTGTTCAGCCCCTCCGTGGCGCAAAGTTCCAGCGTCTCGGCATCGCGGAACAGATAGATCGAGCAGACCTCGGTCCCCATGCTGTCGGCGATCAGATGGGTGATGCGGTCCAGCCGGTCCTGGCCCTTGGCCGGAATGGCCAGCACATCGCGCAAACGGCGTAGTAGTTTGCGACTGTCGCCTTCGCTGCGTTCAGGCATCCCGCTCTCTTCATTCTGGCCGCTTGCATCAAGCTATAGGCGAGTTGCCTGACGAAGGGGAATACTAAAAGCAGTGCACAGGGCTGCAATCGGCGCGGACAGCGGATCGGCCTTGGGATGCGGCACAAGCGCCTGTTCAGAAAAGGGCCAGTTTCAGACCGGCGATAAGATGATCACGCGGGGCGGCACCGCGGTAGGGCTCACGCGCGGCCGCGGCCAGATAGTCATGCACCCGGCCTTGGGCCGCAAAACGCGCGACGATGGCCTGCGCCTGATCTCGTTCGCCAAGATGGCCGTGGGCGGCGATGGCATACATCATCTGCCAGGCTTGATTGGCAAAGGGGGCAAGGCCGGTGCAGGCCTCGCGAAAGCGGCCTTCATGAAAGGCGATCATGGGTTCGAAAAGTGCAACCCAGGGCAGCGGGTTCGGCGTCAACCGGTTGACGCTGGCCAGCCAGTCGCGGGCCTGGGCATGATCGCCGTCATAGATTGACACCAGCGCCCGCTGCGCATGGGCATAATAGTCGCCGGGGTTCAGCCGCAGGGCCTGATCGACCGCCGCGCGCGAAGCGTCCGCACTGTCGGCCAGGCCTGCATAGATGCTGAGCGCAACAAAGGGCCGGGAATCGCTGGGATCAAGCCGCATGGCCTTTTCAACCAAGGCCAGACCGCGCCGCACTTCGGCAAGGTCAAAGTCGAATTCGTAGGCGGCGCATCTGGCACCACCAAGCCAGAACAGGGCCTCGCGATAGTCAGGGTCTTCGGCCAAAGCCTGTTCACAGCAGTCAATCGCCCGGGCCATGTCGTCCCGCGTGAAGGCAAGGTAATGCCAGATCGCGCGCAACGTCAGGTCATAGGCCCTGAGGTTGGCCGGGGGACGGCGGATCGACCGGCTGGTCAGCTCGACCTCCAGACGCCGGGCGATGGTGGATGCAACCTGTTCGCTGACCTCGTCCTGCAGATCGAAGATATCGGCCAGCGGGCGGTCATATTGTTCGGCCCAGATCGAGGCCCGGCTGGCCGTTTCGGTCAGGCGCGCGGCAATGCGGATGCGGGTGTCAGAGCGGCGGATGCTGCCCGAGACGGTGAAATCCGCGCCGATGGTGCGGCGAAGCCATTCGGGGTCAGGCACGGGGTTCGGTTCCAGGGCTGCGCGGTCAAGGCCGATGACGGTCAGGCCGCGGAACCGGGTCAGCCGGTCGGTGATGTCCTGCGTGATGCCATCACTGAAATACTGCTGGCCGGGATCGCCGCCAAGATCGGTGAAGGGCAGCACGGCCACGACCGGCCCGGCTTCGGCGGCGGGTTTGGGAAGGGCAGGGCCATCCGCTGTTGGCTGGGGTGTCGGTCCGCCGTAGCGGTAACCGCGCCCATGGACCGTGGCGATCAGATCAGGACCAAGCGCCTTCCTCAGGGCCGAGATATGGACCTGCAGGGTGTTTTCCTCGACCACCACGCCGGGCCAGACCGCATCGAAAAGGGCGTCTTTGCTGACAATCTCACCCGCCCGGTCCAGAAGCGCGCATAAAAGATCGAAGGCCCGGACGGAAAGCTCGACCGCGCCGTCCGGCCCGTCAAGCAGTCGTTCTTGCCGCTTCAGGCGGTAAGGTCCGAACGAAACCCCTGTCATGCCTGACCCCATGACAGGGCCGTCATGACGCCGTCCCGCAACCTGTCGCTGACTTTGGCATCCCGGAAGGGTTGGCGCGCGATTCCCAGTTGCCAGTCCGGCGCGCGGCCTTTCTGTTTCAACTGCGC
>JAYSWK010000505.1:0-8253 GCA_043718085.1 Rhodobacterales bacterium | reverse complement strand
GGTGGCTGCCTGCCTTCTGGGCTATCCTTCGGACGATGCGCCCGGCCCCATCGACCTGGACACGTCCGCCATACTGGTGCCCCTTCTGGAGTTGGAGGCGCTGGCCCCCGGATCATGGTATCTGAACGTGCTGGCGACCGACCAGGCCTTTCGCGGCAAGGGACTGGGCAAAGCCCTTCTGGCCCATGCCGAACAGGTGGCGCTTGGCCTTGGGCGCCGCGTGATCAGCCTGATTGCCGAAGACACCCATCAGGACGCGCTGCGCCTTTACCAGGCGGACGGCTTTCGCGAAGTGGCGCGGCGTGCCGTGGTCAAGGGTGATTGGCAGGTCAAGGCCACGCAATGGATCTTGTTCACCAAATCCCTGGCATGATCAGGCCGCGAGGCCGGGTTTCCTAAAATCTGGTTAACAGAGAAAGTCAACCTGTTGATATAGAACGATTTTGAAAAGTGCCCACATGCGGACATGGGGCCAGATCAGGCCCGATGCGCGCCGTCCGCCAGGGATTTGACAAAGGCCAGAACCTCGGCCACCGGACGCCCCTCGCCGATCTGCTTGACGATGGCCGAGCCGACGACGCAGCCATCGGCCACGGCGGCGATGCCTTGCGCGGCCTCGGGCGTGTTGATGCCAAAGCCCACGATGACCGGCAGATCGGTCGAGGCCTTGATGCGCGTGACCTCGGGGGCCACGTCGCCGGCCGATGCCGCCGCCGCCCCGGTGATCCCGGTGATCGAGACGTAATAGACAAAGCCCGACGTGTTGGTCAGCACCTTGGGCAGCCGTTTGGCGTCGGTGGTGGGCGTTGCCAGGCGGATGAAGTTCAGGCCCGCCGCCTGGGCGGGCAGGCACAGTTCGGCGTCCTCTTCCGGCGGTAGATCAACCACGATCAGCCCGTCGATGCCGGCCGCTTTCGCCTGGGTCAGGAACAGATCGACCCCGCGCGAATGGATCGGGTTGTAATAGCCCATCAGCACGATGGGCGTGACCTTGTCGCCGGCGCGAAAGTCGCGCACCATCTGCAAGGTGCGGTCCAGCGTCATGCCGGCATCCAGCGCGCGTTGCCCGGCCAGTTGGATCGTCGGCCCGTCCGCCATCGGGTCGGTGAAGGGCAGGCCAAGCTCGATCACATCGACACCCGCACCCGGCAGCCCCTTCATCACTGCCAGCGATGTCTCGACATTCGGATCCCCCGCCATGACATAGGCCACGAAGGCCTTCTTCTTCGCCACGGCCAGCCGCTGAAAGCAATCGTCTATTCTGGTCATGATCCCGCCCATCCCTGCAAACTCCTTGGCGGTTTGCACGGGGCGGGGCGGAAAATCAAGCCATGCTCAAGCCGGGCTGTGGCAGACGGCCTCGATATTGTTGCCATCGGGATCCAGAACGAACGCGCCATAGTAATCGGGGTGATACTGCGGACGCAGGCCGGGCTTGCCATTGTCGCGCCCGCCCGCCGCCATGGCCGCCGTGTAAAAGGCATCGACCTCGGCGCGGCTGCGCGCGGCAAAGGCCACATGCCGCCCGGGGCCAGCCGCGTCTTGATGCAACCAGAATACCGGACGCTCGCGGCCATAGCCTTCCACCACGGTGCCGCCGGTATGTTCCTTGGGCACGACCATGCAGACCCCGCCCCCCAGCGCCGCAAAGGCCGCTGCATAGAACCGCTGCGATGCCGCGATGTCCTCGCAGGCGATCCCGGTGTGGTCGATCATGATGCCGCCCCCTCGGGCGCGACCGAGATCATCCACCGGGTGCCAAAGCGGTCCTGCACCATGCCGAAGGCGGGCGACCAGAAGGTTGCGGCCAGCGGCATGGTGACGGTGCCCCCCTGCGCAAGCGCCTCAAAGACCGCCGTGGCCTTTGCGGCCGTCGTCGCCGCATGAAACACCGACGATCCCCCCATCCCCCCGCTGCCAAAGCCGGGCGGAATGTCACAACCCATCATCGGCGCGCCGGGGCCTGCGGTGAACTGGGCATGCATCACCAACCTGTCGCTGCCGGGCGGGCGCTGCCCCTCGGGCGCGTCCGAAAAGTCCGAGATTTGCAGATCCCCCGCCCCGAAGATTCGGGCATATTCCGTCATCGCGGCGCGGGCATTGCCAGAAAAGCCAATATAAGGCGCAAAACTCATCTTCGACCTCGCTGATTTTGGAATTTACAGATGCCAGTGTAGCGCCGCATAACTTGGTCACAAAGAGATTTATCGCCGCCATGCCAGTCATCCGCTTTACCTCGCATCTGACCCGCCACCGCCCGGCCCCGATGATCGTGGCCGAAGGCGCAAGCGTGGCCGAGGTTCTGGCCGCCGGAATGGCCGGGGATGATCTGTTGCAATCCTATCTGCTGGATGAACAGGGTCGGCTGCGCAAGCATGTGACGATCTATGTCGATGGCGTTGTGATCCAGGACCGCCTGCGCCTGTCGGATGCCGTGGGGCCGCGGTCCGAGATTTATGTTCTGCAAGCTTTGTCAGGGGGGTGACGCATGGCGACGCTTTGGGTTGGCAGCCGCAAGGGGCTGTTTCGGTTCGACGAAACCGCAGCGGGTTGGCAAAGTGCCGGACCACCCGCCTTTCTGGCTGGGCCGGTCAGCGCCGTTCTGGATGATCCGCGCGACGGGGCGCTTTATGTCTCGCTGTATCACGGCCATTTCGGCTGCAAGCTGCACCGCTCGGATGACCGGGGCCGGACATGGGTGGAATTGCCCGCCCCCGCCTATCCCAGATCGGACGCCCCCGATGCCCCGGCGTTGGAATTCATCTGGTGCTTCGCCGCCGGCGGGCGCGATGAGCCGGGCACGATCTGGGCAGGCACATTGCCGGGCGGATTGTTCAAATCCACAGACAAGGGTCAGACCTGGGTGCTGAACGCGGCGTTGTGGAACGTGCCGGGGCGCGACAAGTGGTTCGGCGCGGGCTATGACCATCCCGGCGTGCATTCGATCTGTGTGGACCCAAGGGACAGCAGGCATCTGGTGATAGCCGTGTCGATCGGCGGGGTCTGGATCACCCGTGACGGCGGGCAAAGCTGGAAGATCGGCGGTTACGGGTTGCGCAACGAATACATGCCGCCTGATCAGGCCCAGACGCCGGAATTGCAGGATGTCCACCTGATGGCCGCCTGCACCGCGGACCCGGACAGGTTATGGGCCCAACACCACAACGGCATCTTCGTCAGCGATGATGGCGGCGTGAACTGGCGCGAAAGCCTGAATGTGAAACCGTCCAATTTCGGCTTTGCCGTGGCCCCGCATCCGACCGACCGCGACCGCGCCTGGTTCGCCCCCGCCCAAAAGGACGAGTTCCGCGTGCCCGTCGATGGCAAACTGGTCGCCACCGAAACCCGCGACGGCGGCGTCACCTTCACTACCCATCCCAAGGGCCTGCCGCAGGATCAGGCCTATGACCTGATCTACCGCCATGCCCTGGTGATCGACAGCACCGGCAACCGGCTTGCCATGGGATCGACCACCGGGGGGCTTTGGGTCTCGGGCAATCAGGGGGCAGAATGGCAGCTTTTGTCGGCCCATCTGCCGCCGATTGCCTGCCTGGCCTTTGCGCCTTGATGCCTTGACCCCTGACGCCTTGACCCCCGACGCCTTGACCCCGGGCCCCCTTGCCCCTATGCCCCGCAAAGCGCGGCCAAGGAGAGCATCATGGGTTTCAAAATGGGTATCGTCGGCATGCCGAATGTGGGCAAGTCGACCCTGTTCAATGCGCTGACCCGCACGGCTGCCGCACAGGCCGCCAACTTTCCCTTCTGCACGATCGAGCCCAATGTGGGCGAAGTGGCCGTGCCCGATACAAGGTTGGACAAGCTGGCCGCCATTGCGGGTTCCAAGCAGATCATACCGACCCGCATGACCTTTGTCGATATCGCGGGCCTTGTGCGCGGTGCCTCCAAGGGCGAGGGTCTGGGCAACCAGTTCCTGGCCAATATCCGCGAATGCGATGCCATTGCCCATGTGCTGCGCTGTTTTGAAGACGGCGACATCACCCATGTCGAAGGTCGCATCGACCCGATTGCCGATGCCGAAACCATTGAAACCGAATTGATGCTGGCCGATATGGAAAGCATCGAACGCCGCATCGCGGGGCTGGCCCGCAAGATCAAGGGCGGCGACAAGGAATTGCTGGATCAGGACCGCCTGTTGAAAGTGGCACTAGAGGCCCTGAACGCCGGCAAACCCGCCCGCAGTGTCAAGGTGGCCGAGGACGACCAGCGCACCTGGCGCCTGTTGCAAATGTTGACCTCCAAACCGGTGCTGTTCGTCTGCAATGTTGAAGAGGCCAAAGCCGCATCCGGCAACAGCCAGTCAGACCGCGTGGCCAGGATGGCGGCCGAACAGGGGGCCGCTTCGGTTGTCATCTCGGCCCGGATCGAGGAAGAAATCAGCCAGTTGCCCGCCGACGAAGCGCAGATGTTCCTGGAGGAGATGGGCCTTCACGAGGCGGGTTTGGACCGGCTGATCAAGGCAGGCTACGCGCTGTTGGGTCTGCAAACCTATTTCACCGTCGGCCCGAAAGAGGCGCGGGCCTGGACGATCACCAAAGGCACCCTGGCCCCGCAGGCGGCTGGCGTCATCCATGGCGATTTCGAAAAGGGTTTCATCCGGTCCGAGACGGTAGGCTATGACGATTACATCGCCGGTAACGGCGAGGCGGGGGCCAAAGAGGCCGGCAAGTTCCGCATCGAAGGCAAGACTTACGAGGTCGAGGACGGCGACGTGCTGCATTTCCTGTTCAACGCCTGACCGCGCGCCATCCCCGGCTTTCCGCCCGCTGCCCGCAGGTCTGGCCGCCTTTGCCTTGCCAGGCGCGGGCCCCCGGATTTCGTTAACCATACCCTTTCCATTTGGTTAACGGAAAACGGTAATCTATTGAAAATACACAAGAAAAGACGATGTCCAAAAATTTGACATGCCCGAAGACACCTCCGTTTCGGGGTGAAATCTAGCGGGCGGCTTTTTCCACGATGCCCGAAATCCCGTCGCGCCGCTCCAACTCGGCCAGCACATCACCTAGGGTCACGTCCCGCGAGGCCAGCATGACCAGCAGGTGATAAAGCACATCCGCCGCCTCGGCTGTCAGGCGGTCGCGGTCGCCCTTGACGGCCTCGATGATGGCCTCGATGGCCTCTTCGCCGAACTTCTCGGCGCATTTCTCGGGTCCCTTGGACAGAAGCTTGGCGGTCCAGGAGGTTTCCGGGTCGGCATCCTTGCGGGCCTCGATTGTCGTGGCAAGGCGGTCCAAAGCGGTCATTGCAGCCTCACAGGTATGCCGGCAGCGGCCATATGGGCCTTGGCCTGGCCGATGGTAAAGGTGCCGAAGTGAAAGATGGATGCCGCCAGCACAGCCGAGGCATGGCCCAAGGTGATGCCTTCGACCAGGTGATCCAGCGTGCCGACACCGCCGCTGGCGATGACCGGAACGGGCACAGCATCGGCAATGGCGCGGGTCAGGGGCAGGTTGAAGCCCGATTTGGTGCCGTCCCGGTCCATCGAGGTCAACAGGATCTCGCCCGCACCCTTGGCCGCGACCGTCATGGCAAACTCCACAGCGTCGATCCCGGTCGCCCGGCGGCCACCGTGGGTGAAAATCTCCCACCGCCCCGGCGCCACGGTCTTGGCATCAATGGCCACGACGATGCATTGGCTGCCAAAGCGGTCGGCGGCCTCGGCCACCACATCGGGGTTGGCGACGGCGGCCGAGTTGAAGCTGACCTTGTCGGCGCCTGCCAGCAACAGGGCGCGCACATCATGATGGGTCCGCACACCGCCGCCCACGGTCAGGGGCATGAAGCATTGCTCGGCCGTCCGCGTTACCATGTCGAACATCGTGCCGCGGTTTTCCTCGGTCGCCATGATGTCCAGAAAGCACAGCTCATCCGCCCCGGCTGCATCATAGGCGCGGGCCGCCTGAACCGGATCACCGGCGTCGATCAGATCGACGAAGCCAACACCCTTGACCACACGGCCCCTCGCGACGTCTAAACAGGGAATGATGCGGGTCTTGAGCATGGCCGCCCCTATAGCGGCTGCGCAAAGCGGGGGAAAGAGCGATGGAAGGGTTGCGCTATTTCGGGCTGTCGGTGGTTCTGGGGGGGCTTTGCGTCTGGGCATCCGAAAACCTGTTCTGGGTGATGCCGCCGCCGGGGATCACAGTCGGGGACTTTGCCCTGACGGTGCTGGCCTATTCCATTGCGGCGGGAGTGGCGCTGTCTGCCGTGATCTGGTCGGGCCTTGGCGGCTTGGCGGGGGCTTTTCTCGGTGGCTGCATCATGGGACTGATGGCCGAGGGCGTGATCGTCGGCACGATGTATCAGGGGTTCCCGCTGCAACTGGTCTGGACCCCGCTTGCCTGGCATGGGGCGATCACGGGCGGGGTGGTGTTGGGGGTGGGGCGCGCCACGCTTTCGTCCGGGCGAATGGCGCTGATCTGGGCCGCGTTTGGCCTTGCGGGGGCCTATTGGGCGCAGTTCTGGACCGCCGAGCGGCAGGACCTGCCCCAGATGTGGATGCTGGTCGTCTATATCTTCGGGGTCGGCCTTGTGGTGCCGCTGGCGCATCTGGTGATGGACCGGATGGGGCGGCTGCCGCGACCTCGGGCCTGGGTTCTGTGCGTGGCACCGGGGATTGCGCTGGCCGTCTGGACGCTGCAAACCCTGGCCGAGATGAACCCCCTGCGGCTGGCCCTGCCGGTGATGCTGGCGGCGCTTCTGTGGGTAATGTGGCGTCTGGGGCAGCGCGGGCCGGTGGACCTGGGGTCCGGGCCACCATGGCGGCACGCGCTGTTCCTGATCACCCCCACGCTGATTGTCGTGCTGGCCCCGCTTGGCTGGGCGCAAGGCTGGGGGACGCTTGAGGCGAACTGGATCGTGGCGGGGATCAGTTCGCTGGCGGCGCTGGGCTGGCTTGCGCGGTTGGGGTGGCGGGCGGTGCGGGGCAATGGCTTGCAAATGGATGGCACCGGGCTAAACTGATTCGAAATTCGTGGGAATTGACCCGTGGTGGTTTCAGCCGATCCCCTGTTCACGCCGACGGTCAGTAACAATACGTTCACAGGCAATTCATCCGCCAATATCCTGTCGGGCTATTCGGGAAATGACCGGCTTTTTGGCGGGGCGGGCGATGACCTGTTTCATGAAGGCCAGCATGTCTGGCAGGTCAGTCGGGGCGGGTTCGTTGCGGGGACGGCCTATGATCTTGGGCTGGGCGATGACTATTTCGATGGTGGCACCGGAATTGATTTGCTGTCCATTGGAGGAACCGCGCGGGATGCGGTTCTGGACCTTGCCACGCAAAGCCTGACCCGGGGGGTGGAAATCGACCGGTTTGTCAATGTCGAGGCCTTTGAACTCGGCGCGGGCAATGACTTGCTGACGGGCCTGCGGACCGGCCAGTTCGTTGACCTCGGCGGGGGAGACGACACGGCGACCGGCATCGCCGCCGGAGTTTATCTGAGCGGAGGCAATGGGACGGATCGTCTGGATCTGAGCCTGTCGACCATTGCGGTGGATATTGATGAGCGGTCCGTGGGTCGGCACGCGGGGTCGCAGGTTTACGGGTTCGAACTCATTCAGGGTGCCCTGAACGCCACCAATTGGATCAGGGCGACCGAGGCGGCCGATACGGTGTCGGGCGGTCTTTTGGACGACATCTTGTCCGGCGACGCGGGCAATGACAGCCTGCTGGGTGATGCGGGGAGTGATCAACTGTATGGCGCGGTCGGGGACGACACGCTGTCGGGGGCGCGGGCAAGGACAGGCTGACGGCCGTCACGGGAAACGACCTGCTGTACGGCGGTGCCGGTGACGACAGACTGGAGGGCGGCATTTTCGGGGGCCGGGGCCACGACGACTTGAACAGCCAGGCAAAGCTCATTGCCGTCGATGCGGGGAATGACACGATCCGGTCCATTTCGGAACTGACCGACATTTTTGGCGGGGCGGGCGACGACCTGATCCTGCTGGAAGATGTAGTCTGGACCAACAGCAGCGATGCCGGCAACATCTACGGCGGCGGCGGACAGGATCATCTGGTCATCGGGGAAGGCGGCTATGCGCTGTTTGCGCCAGATGTCCTGAACGGGGATACCTTCGGTCTTCGCGGTGTCTTTGGTGTCGAAACCTATTCCATCGTCGGCAGCCGGACCTGGATTGCCGACCACATGGGCATGGATTTCTCGCTTGGCGACGATTCCGACACCATCAACGCCTATGCGGCGGGCCATGTCCATGACCTTGGCGACG
>JAYSWK010000504.1:0-8256 GCA_043718085.1 Rhodobacterales bacterium | reverse complement strand
CGGCCACCGTGTCGCCCGCACAGATGCGAAAACCCATAGTGTCCTGCAGGCCGATGCCAAAGGCGTGGCCATAATCCAAGTCGCAATCGGCAGGCGGCGGCGGCATCTTGGCGGTCATTTCCATGACGTCGCAGCGGGCCTCGGAATAGTCTCCGGTGGCGATCATGCAAAAGATGTTGCCCGAGGGCGTTTGAAAGGACAACAGATCCTGCGCCAGGGCAGGGGTGGACAACAAGGCGACCAAGGGCACGAATTTCAGCATGGAGACCTTCAGAAGTTCGAATTTTGTCAAGTGGATTTGGGACCGTGTCACGGCAGCGGTTGGGCCCGTTCGACGAGACGGGCAAAGAAGCTGGCACCGATCGGGGCGGCCTCGTCATTGAAATCAAAGGCGGGGTGGTGCAGGCCGGCACCGGGACCCGTACCCATGAACAGATAGGCGCCACGTCGGGCTTCCAGCATGTAGGAAAAATCCTCGGACCCCATTTCCCGCCCGGAATGGCCGTTGGCGGCATCGGCACCCACGACTTCGGCGGCGACTTCGGTGGCAAAGGCCGCTTCGGCAGGATGGTTGATCGTGGCCGGATAACCCCATTCATAGTCAATGCGGGCAGTCACATTATAGGCCGCGGCGTGGCCCTGGACGATTTCCATGAAGCGCCTTTTCAATAGGTCGCGAACCTCGGGTTTGAAGGAACGGATCGTGGCGCAGAACATCGCCTCTTCGGGGATGATGTTCGAGGCGGTGCCGGTATGGATCTGGGTGACCGAGATCACGGCCTCGTCCATCGCATAAACATTGCGCGGAATGATGGTCTGAATGGCCTGGACCATGCCGACCACGGCCACGACGGGATCGATGCATTCATGCGGATTTGCGCCATGACCGCCCTTGCCGATGATGTGGACCGTCCCGGTATCGACCGAGGCCATCAGCGGGCCGGGTGTGGTCAGGAAATGGCCAAAGGGCACGTTGGGCGCGTTATGGATGCCATACACCTGCGCAATGGCGAAACGGTCCATGACCCCTTCCTGCACCATGGCCTGGCCCCCTGCCCCGTCTTCCTCGGCCGGTTGGAACAAAAGTGCGACACGTCCCGAAAAGCGGCGCGTCTCGGCCAGATACTTTGCGGCGCCCAGAAGCATGGTGACATGGCCGTCATGGCCACAGGCATGCATCTTGCCCTTGATGGTCGAGGCGTATTCGACCCCGGTCGTCTCCTGGATCGGCAGGGCGTCCATATCGGCGCGCAGGCCGATTGTTTCGCCCGGTGCCTGTCCATTGATGATGGCCACCACGCCGGTGCGGGCGATGCCGGGGTGAATCTCGTCGACGCCGATCTCGCGCAGGCGTTCGATGATAAAGGCTGCGGTGTTGTGGCAATCGTAGGACAGTTCGGGATTTGCATGCAGATGGCGGCGCCAGGTCTTCATTTCCGGGGCGTAAGCGGCGATACGGTTGAGAACGGGCATTGGGGGACTCCTGAATGTTGCCTTTGATCAAATCGGAAAACGGAGGTCGAGGCAATGGCTGACGCCGAGGCAGGGCTGCTTTACGACACGTCCGGCGGGATGGCGCGCCTTTTGCTGATCATGCGGCGCTTGCGTGATCCACGGACGGGCTGTCCCTGGGATATCGAGCAAAGCTTTGCAACCATCGCGCCCTACACGGTGGAAGAGGCGCATGAAGTGGCCGATGTCATCGCGCGCCAGGCCTGGGGCGAGTTGCCGGGCGAGTTGGGTGATCTGCTCTTGCAGGTCGTCTTTCATGCCCGCATGGCCGAAGAGGCCGGAATGTTCAGCTTTGACGACGTGGTCCGCACGATCAGCGACAAGATGGTGGCACGTCATCCCCACGTCTTTGGTCCGGAAAGCCGCGACAAGACAGCAGAGCAGCAAACCCGCGACTGGGAGGCGCTTAAGGCAGCCGAGCGTGGCCCGGCGCGGGTTCTGGACGGCGTGGCGCTGGGTCTGCCGGCCCTGACGCGGGCGGTAAAGCTGCAAAAACGCGCAGCGCGGGTCGGCTTTGACTGGCCGTCGACCGATGAGGTTCTGGACAAGCTGCGCGAGGAAATGGCCGAATTGGTCGAGGCGCGCGACAGCCTGACCGAGGCCGAGGTGACCGAAGAATTCGGCGATCTTCTGTTCGTCATGGCCAATCTGGCGCGCCACATGGGCATTGACCCCGAGGGCGCCTTGCGGGGTGCCAACGCCAAATTCAGCCGGCGCTTTGGCAAGATCGAGGATTGGTTGGCCGAACAGGGCAAGGTGCCTGCTGACAGCGATCTGGCCGAAATGGACGGGCTATGGAATCGGGCGCGTGCCGAAGACAAGGTGAGATAGAGGATTTTTCGGCGCGGAACCTTCCGGCGGCCCAAAGTATTTTTGTCAGGTATTGACCCTGCCTGAGATCCGGGCATAAAGGGCGACAATTCCCGACTAAAGGAGTCAGTCATGTCGCGCTTGGCCCTTCTGGCCCTGTTCTTCGCCACTCCCGCGCTTGCGGATGAGGTGAACATCTATTCCCACCGCCAGCCTGAACTGATCCAACCCTTGATGGATGCGTTTACCGCCGAAACCGGCATTGCGGTCAATATCGCCTTTGTGGACAAGGGCATGGCCGAGCGGCTGACGGCCGAGGGCGACCGCTCGCCCGCCGATCTGGTGCTGACGGTGGATATCGGTCGGTTGATCGAACTGGTGAAGGCGGATGTGATCCAGCCCGTGGATGACCCGGTTCTGGCGTCCAGTATCCCGCCTGAGTATCGGGACCCGGACAATCTGTGGTTTGGTCTGACCACAAGGGCCCGGATCGTCTATGCCAGCAAGGACAGGGTGAAGCCCGGCGAGGTGACCACATACGAGGATCTGGCCGATCCGAAATGGTTGGGCCGGATCTGCATGCGCTCGGGTCTGTCGGACTATAATGTCGCACTGACCGCGGCCTATCTTTTGCATCACGGTGCTGCGGAAACCACGGCCTGGCTGTCGGCGCTGAAGGCCAATTTGGCGCGTCGGCCAACGGGGGCCGACCGTGATCAGGTCAAGTCGATCTGGGCCGGGGAATGCGACATAGCCCTGGGCAACACCTATTACATCGGACAGATGATGTCGGACCCCGAAGAACGCCAATATGCCGAAGCGGTGCGCATCGACTTTCCGGTTTTCGTCGGCGGGGGAACGCATATGAATGTCTCGGGCATGGCCCTGACCAAGGCCGCGCCGAACAAGGCGGCGGCGATCCGGCTGATGGAATGGCTTGCCTCGGACGAAGCCCAGAAGATCTATGCCAAGACCAATCATGAGTTTCCTGTCAAACCGGGGGTGGAGCGTTCGGCTTTGGTGCTGGGCTGGGGCAGTTTCCTGCCCGACACGGCCGTTCTGGCCGATATCGCCGCCAAACGCCCGGAAGCGGTCAAACTGATCGAAACCGTGGATTTCGACGGATAGCGCCTGTCTGGTCCGTCCGCAAACACCTGTCGAACAGCGCGTTCGACCTTTGGCGACAGGCCGCGATTTTCGATTTGTTTCACTCCGACACGCTGTAAGATTTCTGACCGGATGGACAAAGTCAGACCAATGGCGTTTCCTGTGGCAAAGGAGACGCCACATGCCCCATGCCCCGCGCAAGATCATCATTGATACTGACCCAGGGCAGGATGACGCTTTCGCCATCCTTCTGGCCCTGGCCAGTCCCGAGGATCTTGAAGTTCTGGGCATCACCGCCGTGGCGGGGAACGTGCCGTTGAACTGGACCTCGCGCAATGCACGGATCGTCTGCGAATTGGCGGGCATGCCGCATGTCAAGGTTTTCGCCGGGGCCGATGCGCCCTTGAAACGCAAGCTTGTCACGGCAGAGCATGTTCATGGCAAGACCGGCCTGGACGGGCCGGTGATGGACGAGCCCAAAATGCCGCTGCAGCCCGGCCATGCGGTGGATTTCATCATCCAGACGCTGCGGGACGAGCCTTCGGGCACGGTGACGCTGTGCCCACTTGGGCCGCTGACCAATATCGCCATGGCCTTCCGGAAAGCCCCCGATATCGTGGGCCGGATCCAAGAGATCGTGCTGATGGGCGGCGGGTTCTTCGAAGGCGGCAACATCACGCCGGCAGCCGAGTTCAACATCTATGTCGATCCTGAAGCTGCTGACATCGTCTTTCGCGCCGGGGTTCCACTGGTCGTCATGCCACTGGATGTGACCCACAAGGCCCTGACAAACCGCGCGCGAATCGAGGCGATCCGGACGCTTGGCAACCGGGTCGGGCGGGTGGCGGCGGAATGGGCGGATTTCTTTGACCGGTTTGACAAAGAGAAATACGGAATGGAAGGCGCCCCGATGCATGACCCCTGCGTCATCGCCTATCTGATCCAGCCCGAATTGTTCAAGGGCCGCCATATCAATGTCGAGATCGAGGTCATGTCAGAGCTGACCATGGGCATGACGGTCGCCGACTGGTGGGGCGTGACGGACCGGAAGGCCAATGCCTTGTTCATGGGCTGGGTCGACACCGAGGGCTTTTATGCCCTGATGACGAAGCGGCTTGCACGGTTCTAGAGCAGGAAATCTGGGAAAAGATGAAGTCAGGCGGCGTTGAGCGCGGCCTTGATTGCGGTCCACAAGGCTTCGGTGGGTTCAATGCCTATGGAAAGCCGGATGAAGCCGGGGGGCACGGCGTCGCCCCAACGGGCGCGGCGTTCGGCTGCGGTATGGGTGCCGCCGAAGCTGGTGGTTTGGGCGATATAGGGGCAAGCGGCCAGAAAAGCCTCGGCCCTTGCGGCGCTGTCCATCTCGAAAGTCATGAGATAGCCGAAGCCGGACATCTGTTTCAGGGCGATGGCATGGGAGGGGTCGCCGTTCAGGCCGGCAAAGCGCAGGTTCTTGACGCTTGGATGGGCGGCAAGGCGCGGGGCGATGGCCGCGGCAGAGCGGCACATGCGGTCCATGCGGATTTCCAGCGTCTCAAGGCCGCGGTGGACGAGCCAGGCTTCAAACGCGCCGGGCACCGAGCCCGAGATGCGGCGCCAGTCGGCCATGCGTTTGAGAAGCGACGGGTTGCGGGTGGCGGCATGGCCGAACAGAACGTCGGAATGGCCCGCCGGGGCCTTGGTATCGGCGGCCACCACAATATCGGCACCCAGATCAAGCGGGCGCTGCAAAAGCGGCGTCATGGTCGAATTGTCGGCGATGACCTTGGCCCCGGCCGCATGGGCGCGGTGGGCGATCGCCGCGATATCGGTCACATCAAGCCCGGGGTTGGAGGGTGTTTCGACATAGACGACCGTGGCCCCGGTGAAATCGGCTGAGGCATAGGCTGTCGTGGGGATCTGGGTGATCCGGATGCCAAGTCCTGCCAGAAATTCGTCACCCAGAACGCGGGTCACATAATAGCCGTCCGAGGGCAGGATCACATGGTCGCCCGCTTTCAGCGTGGCGAACAGGGCCGCGGATATGGCGGCCATGCCGGAGGGAAAGCTGATGCAGGGGGCGTCTTCGAGCAGGCCGAGCTGTTCTTCGACTTCTTCCCAGGTCGGCGAGGACATGCGGGCATATTTGAACGGTGCGCCCTCGACCTCGGGCAGGTGAAAGGTCGTAGCCGAGATGATGCCGGGGACAACCGGATCGCCCTTGTTCAGGCGATGGGCGCGGTGGTGCAAGAGGTCCGCAAAACGGTCCTGCGGGGTAGAGTTCTTGGTCATGGCCTGCCCTTTCCCAAGGCGTCCACATGTGGACACATTCGAAAATCAAAGGATATCAGATACTTGGCTTTTCGTGTTAACCGGATGGAAAGGATAGCCCATTCCATGGTTCGGCGAAAGTCGGCAGTTGGCAACCGCATGGACCCAAGATTTTTCGTCCGAAAAATCCTGGGCCACAACGTTTCAGCGGAAGATTTTTCGTCCGAAAAATCTTCGGGCCCCGGTCATTCCAGCCTGGCGGGGAAACCGGGGGCGCGCAGGTCGGTGTCCAGCAGGTCCTCCAGAAGCTTGGCGATCATCGGGCTTTGCGCCTCGCCACCATAGGCGGCTTTGGCGGCGATATAGGTCTGGTTGGTCATCGAGGCCAGATCCAGCGGCACGCCAAACTCTTTGCCGAAACCAAGGGCAAAGCCCAGATCCTTCAGCGCCAGATCAATATTGAAGGCGATGTCGTAGGACCCGTTCAGGATCAGCGCCCCTTCTGTTTCATGAACAAAGGAGTTGCCCGACGACGCCTGAATGGCGTGCCAGGCCTGCGCCAGATCCAAGCCGCCGCGCTTGGCCAGCATCAGGGCCTCGGACGTGGCCTTCAGGTGGATGAAGGCCAGCATGTTGGTGATGACCTTGATGATCGAGGAGGACCCCAGGGGACCCATGTGGAAGATCCGGTCGCCCATGGCCTGCATGGCCTTGTGATGGGTGTCGAAAAGGTCCTTGTCGCCGCCCGCCAGCATGGTGATCTTGCCCTGATAGGCCAGATGCACGCCCCCGGTGACGGGCAGTTCCATCATGCGCACGCCCTGTTCGGCGGCCACAGCGGCCAGTTTCAGCACTTCATCGCGGCCCAGGGTGGACATTTCCACCCAGGAGGCGGTCTTCTTCATATCGGGCAGGATATTGCGCAGAACCCGTTCGGACACGGCGGGGGACGGCAGGCAGGTGATGACGTGATCAACATCGGCTGCGACCTGTTCGGCGCTTTTGGCCAGGACGGCGCCCTGCGCCACCAGAGGGGCGGCCAGAGCGGGGTTCAGGTCATAGACCGTGACCTTGAAGCCCGCCTTTACCAGACAGCCTGCGCAGGCCGCGCCCAGATTTCCAAGTCCGATATATCCGTAATGCATCATTTCACCTGAAGTACATTTTGTATTTGGCGCGGACAGCCGCGTCGATTGCGGGGTCGATCACGCAGCCCGCCTTGGCCAGGATGGCGTTCTTGCGCTCGATGGCCTTGTCCAGAAGCAGGGGCTTGCCGGCCTCTTTCCATTCCTTGGGGCTCATCCGGTTGGCGGTATTGGGATAGATGTATTCGGTTTGCATCAGGGCGAGGGTCTGGTCCGAGCCAAGATAATGGCCGGGGCCACCGAGGCAGACCTGCTTCATAGCCTCGATCGAGGTGTTGTCCTCGGTCACGTCGATGCCGCGCACGCAGCGCATGGCCTGGCCCAGCAGATCGTCGCCCAGGACCAGGCTTTCCAGGCAGAACCCCAGAAGCGAGGCATGCATGCCGACAGCCTCGTAGCACATGTTCAGGCCCGCAAGACCCGCAAGGGTGTTGGTGATCCCCTGTTCCCATCCCGCCTGCATATCGGGCAGTTTGCTGTCGGAAATCCCCGAAGCCGCCCCGCCGGGCAGGTCATAAAAGCGGTGCATCTGGGCACAACCCGCCGTCAGCAGCGCCTGTTCGGCCGACCCACCCGACATGGCCCCGGTGCGCAGGTCGGACACGAAGGGCCAGGTGCCGAAGATCGCCGGTGCGCCCTTTTTGATCGCGTTGACATAGACGACCCCCGCCAGGCATTCTGCCATGGCTTGCACGATGGCAAGCGCGATGGGTGCGGGGGCCGTGGCCCCGGCCTGGCCTGCGCTGAGCAGCAGCATCGGCATGCCGCGGCGCACGCAATCCTCCATCACCTTGCAGGATTCTTCGGCGAATTTCATCGGCGGGACGACAAAGCAGTTGGAGTTGCTGACGAAGGGCCGTTCCAGCCATTTGTCCTCACCCCCCGCGACCATGTGCAGGATGTCAAAGGCGGGGGCGACGCTTTCGGGTTCGAAGAACGAAGTGCCGACGTGTTTGGTGGTGGCGGCCAGGCAGGCATACAGCGTGTTCAGGTCCATGTCGCGGTTGTTCACCACGTCGCGACAGACCATCGTGCGCTGATAGAAGTGAATGTTGTCAAGATGTTGCACAAGGCGGCCTGCGTCATACAAGTCTTGCGCGGTGCTGTCGCGGTATTCCAGCGTGATGGGATCGACGATATGCACCGCCGCCCCTGCCGTGCCGAAGTGGACGTTCGATCCTGACAGATGCAGGTCCTGCTTGGGGTCGCGGGCATGCAAGGTGATGTTGCGGCCTGCGACGGCCAGCATATCCTCGACCAAGGCGCGGGGAAAGCGGATGCGGCCGTCGTCGCCATGGATCGCCCCGGCATTGGTCAGAATCTCGACCCCGGAGTCGGGGGCCTGGCTGAGGCCGATCACCTCGAGCGCCTGAAGCGCGCTTTCGTGGATCTTGGCGATCGAGGCGTCGGACAGGGGTTTGTAGGTGCCGCC
>JAYSWK010000503.1:0-3295 GCA_043718085.1 Rhodobacterales bacterium | reverse complement strand
TTTTCCGCCTGCACGGCGGCGTTTTGCGCGGCCTTTTCGGCGGCCTGCTTGTCGGCCTCATCCTTCGCCTTGGCCTCGGCATTGGCGCGTGATTGCGGACGTTTGCTGGCCGTAGGGGCCAGTGAGGGCGCGTCATCCACCACCGGCTCGGGGTCCGGTGTGACCACCGGGGTGGCCTCCTCGGGCTTGGCGGGCGTGTCCTCGGGCTTGGGCTTGTCCGGAGTCGGGCCGTCCGTCACGGCGGGCTTGGCCACATCCGCGGTCTTGGGCGTGTCCGGGGCCTTTTCGGGCGGCGCATCGCTGATCTTGTCCGCAGGCCGGGGCTTCGGCTGCTTGTTCGATCGCGGCACCTGAATGGGTTGCGGCACATCGGCGGGCGGCGCGATCGGATCCTCGACCGGGTCCGGCTGGGGCAGCGGATCCTCGGGCAAGGCCGGGTCCAGCGCCAGATCGGGCGGCGGTTCGACAGCGGGTGCCGTCTCGGTGGGCGGGGTCACCGCATCGGGGGTCGGCGTCTGGGGCTGCGCGGCGGCTTCGGGGGCCTGATCACTGACGGCAGGTGCTGCCGAGACGCGCGCCTGGAAATCCGCCTCCGAGATGACCTCGACCTCGGTCACCTGGATCTCGGGCACATCCTGTGCGGCAAACAGCCAGCCCCCCAGAATGGCCCACAGGATCAAGGCGACATGGCCGATACCCGATATGATGACGCCCTTGTTCATCTAGGGTGCCACCGCCCCGTCAAAGCTCGACCCGCCGGTATCCGTCACCAGGCCGATATTGTTGAACCCACCCGCGTTCAGCGCGCCCATCAACTGCGCCACACGTTCATAGCTGACCGCGCCATCGGCCCGCACAAAGACCTTGTCCGACTGCCGCTCGGCGGCAATCGCGGTCAGCTTCGCGATCAACTCGCCATCCGTGACCTGGGTTGACTGGATCAGAACCAGCCCCTCCGCCGTCAGCGTGATGGTCAAGGGTTCCTCCTGTTCGGTCGGCATGGCATTGGCGGCTGTCTGCGGCAATTTCACCGGCACGCCCACCGTCAGAAGCGGTGCGGCCACCATGAAGATGATCAAAAGCACCAGCATCACATCCACAAAGGGTGTCACGTTGATCTCGCTCATCGCCGCCGCGCGGCCCCGATGCCGCCGCCTGCGCCCGCCGCCTGATTTCTGAACGACCCCGGCGCCCATTATGCGTCCAACTGCCGCGACAGGATCGTGGCAAACTCGTCGGCAAAGCTTTCATAGCCGCCCAGGATATGTTCGCTGTCACTGTTCAGCTTGTTATAAAACACCACAGCCGGAATGGCCGCGACCAGGCCGATGCCCGTGGCCAGCAAAGCCTCGGCAATGCCGGGGGCCACGACGGCCAGGTTGGTGTTCTGCGAAATCGCGATCTGTTCGAAACTGTGCTTGATGCCCCAGATCGTGCCGAAAAGGCCAATGAAGGGTGCGGTCGACCCCGTGGTGGCCAGGAAAGACAGCCCCTTGTTCAACCGCTCGCTTTCCCGCGCGATGGCGACATCCATCGCCCGGTCAATGCGCGCCTGCGCCCCCGCGATCAACCCGCCGTCCGACCGGTGGCTGCGCCGCCATTCCAGCATCCCGCTGGCAAAGATCTTCTCTGACGCCCCCTCGGGCTGCGGCCCGATCTTTTCGAACAATTCATCCAAAGGCTCGCCCGACCAGAACGACCGGTCGAAAACCCCCGCTTCCTTGCGGCTGGCGCGGAACAGGATGTGCTTTTGGATGATGATCGCCCAGGACCAGAAGGACATCACCATCAGCCCGATCATCACGATCTGGACGGTCACGGTCGCGCGCGCGAAAAGCGACAGCAAGGAGAAGTCAATCTCCTGCGCTACCGCAAGTGTATTCGTTTCCATTATGCCTGCTCTTGTTATTGGGCTCTTTGGCCGCTGTTTGCGCTGATTCTATATGGATTTGAAGGGGAATGCCAACACAGTTGCGTCAAACGGCGCATTGTTGCTGAATTCCTGACGGTGATCGGGCTTTGGCAGGCGCCAAGCCCATACCGCTCAATGCGGGGTGCCCCCCAGAACCAGCCGCAATTCGGCCGGCAGGCGGGCGGGATGGCCGTCATCGGTCAGGCAGACAAGGGTGACGGTGGCCGCGAAAAGCCGCTCGCCCAGGCGGGTGATGTCCTGCTTCAGAACGATGCGCGCGCCGCTGACCGCGACCTGGCGGGTTTCCACCACCAACTCGTCGTCAAATCTGGCCGGACGCAGGTAATCGGCCTCGATCCGGCGCACGGCAAAGACGATCCCGCCTTGCGCCTTCAATCGGGCCTGATCAATGCCCAGCATCCGCACCCATTCGGTGCGCGCCCTTTCGATGAATTTCAGGTAATTGGCGTAGTAGACGATCCCGGCCAGATCGGTGTCCTCGTAATAGACCCGCAGGCTGAAGCTGTGATTCATGGCATTACCGCCCTGGCCTTGCGAACACCGCCCTTACACCAAGGGCACAATCGGCACCCCACAAGCGCACAGCATCACGGGCAACAAAAGCATCAGCCATTTGATCTTCATTCCGGGTCCTTTCCGATGGGCCCGCCAAGGCTACATCGGTTTGCGGCCCGGGGGAATTGGCGAAATGAACGGCCTGCAGGGCAGCGATTACCCCGCGTTCAGCAAGGATTGCAACTCGCGCGTCACCTTGGCGATATGCTCGGCCAGAATGCTGGTTTCCTCGGCCAGACGCGAGACTTCCTGCGCCACAAAGCCGAACGCAGCACCCGCCGGACCTGCGCGCCCCGCCTCCAGCCTTGCGTTGATCGCCAGGACACGCAGCGTGCGCAGGATCTCGACGATGGGCATGGTATCGCCGACCATGATCCGCGCCTGTTCGGAAATGGCGGCCAGCTTTTCGCTGTTTCTGGCTTCGGACAACTTGGTCTTGTCGCAGTCGACCACCACGCCTTCCAGATACATTAGCTCGTCCCCGCGCCACACGCCGCCGCCGATTTCATGCACCCAGCACGTGCTGCCATTGGGACGCTGGATGCGGTAGTCCACGCTCCAGTTGCGCCGCGCGGCCAGGGCGTCATCCACCTCGGCGTAAAGCGCATCCAGGTCGTCCGGATGGGTCATCGCGGCATAGGACTGCCCGCCCGGCATGGTAAAGACCTCGGCCGGAAACCCGGTCAGCAGGGGCACATCCCCGGCCATGAAGATCATCGAATAGGCCTTGTCATTGCGGCAACGGTACAGAAACCCCTTCATCCGCCCGACAATGCTGCGGATGATCTCGCCCTCGGCCCCGTCCAA
>JAYSWK010000502.1:0-3296 GCA_043718085.1 Rhodobacterales bacterium | reverse complement strand
AAAACCCTTTTGCCGCAACTATTTGCCGCCTTTGCCCGGTCGCGGGGCCTAAGCTTTGTCGAGGGTCAGCCAGCCTTGATCAGCGACGCCGTGACGGGCGAAACCCTGGCCGAGCTGTCCTTCGACGCCATGACGCCCGATGCGGCGCGTGAGGCGGTATTGTCCGGCGCGGCCCAGATGGCCCTGGCCTCGGTCACCGAACCGGATCTGGGGTCGCAGGCCGTGGCGCTGGATGCCTTGGTGCCGATCATGGCGCCGGGCAATCCCTTGCCACGGATTTCGACCACGGATCTGGCACGGGTCCTGTCCGGCGAGGTGCAAAACTGGTCGCAGGTCGGCGGGCCGGACATGCCGCTGGTTCTGCATGGGCTGGCGGCGGGTGCGGATGTGCAGCGGGCGCTTTCGGCGCGGCTGGGCAAGGATGTGGCCGCGACCGAGACCCATGCGACCCTGGCGGAGCTTTCGGACGCCGTGGCGGCCGACCCCTGGGCCATTGCCGTGACCGCGCGGGCCTCTTTGGGCAAGGCGCGTCAGTTGCCGCTGACCGACAGTTGTGGATTTGCCTTGTTGCCCACGCGGCTTGCGGTCAAGGCGCAGGACTATCCCCTTACCCTGCCTGTGTTTTTCCTGACGCCGCGCCACCGCCTGCCGTTGATGGCGCGCGAGTTTCTGGATTTTCTGTCCAGTCCCGAGGCCCAGGGTGCCATTGCCCGGGCGGGGTACATCGACCGCCGCGCCGAGCGTCAGCCGATGACGCTGGACGGGTTGCGGCTGATCAATGCGATCAAGGGTGCGGGATCCGAGACGACGCTGGAGGACCTTCAGCGCCTTGTGGGGGCCATGGATGGCGCGGACCGCTTGTCGCTGACCTTTCGGTTCGAGGGCGGCACATCGACGCTGGATGCCGCGTCACAGGGCGCGTTGGTGGATCTGGCGCAGATGCTGGAAGCGGGGTTGTTCAAGGGGCAAGCCATGGTTTTTGCAGGGTTTTCAGATGGATCTGGGGAAGCGAAAGCCAATTTGAAACTGGCCCGGACGCGGGCCGACGCAGTCTTGGCTGCCTTGCAGGCTTTGGTGCCGGGCATGGCCGAAGACCAGTTGCCACGGGTCGAGGCCTTTGGTGAGGCGTTGCCGATGGCCTGCGATGAAACGGCGGCGGGGCGCAGGTTGAACCGCAGGGTCGAGCTGTGGTTGAAGCCGGATTTCGTTACAGATAGCCCTGCGCCCTGAAGCTGAGTTCGCGCGATTTACCGATAATTAAGTGGTCGTGCAGGGTGATTCCAAGAACCTGGGCCGCATCTTGCACCTGTGCGGTCATCGAAATGTCCGCATCCGAAGGTGTGGGGTCGCCCGAAGGGTGATTATGCACCAAAATCAAGGCGCTGGCGTTCAGCTCCAGGGCGCGTTTGACCACTTCACGCGGATAGACGGGCACATGATCAACGGTGCCCTTGGCCTGTTCTTCATCGGCGATCAGCACATTCTTGCGGTCCAGAAACAGGATGCGGAATTGTTCGGTTTCGCCGTGGCTCATCGCGGTATGGCAATAGTCGACCAGAGCGTCCCACGAGGACAGAATCGGGCGGTGCATGACGCGGGCGCGCATCAGGCGCTGAGCCGATGCCTCGACAATCTTCAATTCCTGCACGACGGATTCGCCCACACCCTTGACCATCAAAAGCCGGGCGGGCGCGGCGGAAACGACGCGGTTATAGTCGCCAAATGTGTCCAGCAGCAGCCGTGCCAGGGGTTTGACATCCTGGCGGGGTATCGCACGAAACAGAAGCAATTCAAGCAGTTCGTAGTCGGGCATGGCGGTGGCGCCGCCTTGCATGAACCGTTCGCGCAGACGTTTGCGGTGGTCGGTGATGTAGGAGGGCAGTTTGTCGGGCAGGCGGGCAAAAGGAGCCTCATCCTCATCCCCCTGGGGGGTGAAAAGGGGAAGAACCGCATCGCTGAAGCCATTCTGTGCCATGACGCAAGCCTGCCATGGGGGTGGTGAAGGAATGGTTAACTGAACTTGCGAAATTTGAAGCGAATCAGCGGAAAAACCCCAGGTTAACAAGGGAAAATCGCGGCTTTTCGGGACCTACAAACCACCTACAAACCATCTACAAAGCCTCTACATCTTTTGCCAGGTTTGCGGGATTAACACAGCGTGCGATGGGAAGGCCCAGTAAGGCAAAGACCGGGCTGGTGCCCGGTCAGCCCTTCATCCCGTCCCAGAAACCTTTGACCTTGGCAAAGAACGAGGCGTTTTCGGGGTTGTTCTCGGCACTGAGGGCTTCGAATTCGTGCAGCAACTCGCGCTGGCGGGCGGTCAGGTTGACCGGGGTTTCGACGGCCAGTTCGATCAGCATGTCGCCGACACCGCCACCGCGCAGGGCGGGCATGCCCTTGGCGCGCAGGCGCATCTGTTTGCCGGTCTGCGAGCCTGCGGCGACCTTGACCCGGCTTTTGCCGCCGTCGATCGTGGGCACGTCAACCTCGCCACCCAGGGCGGCGGTGGCGATGGACACGGGCACGCGGCAATACAGGTTCACGCCGTCGCGCTGAAAGATCGGGTGGTCCTTGACCTCGATGAAGATGTAAAGATCGCCGGATGGGCCGCCACGCATCCCGGCCTCGCCCTCGCCCGCAAGACGGATTCGGGTGCCGGTTTCGACACCGGTGGGGATGTTGACGGACAGCGAGCGTTCGCGTTCGACGCGACCCGCGCCGCCGCAGGATTTGCAGGGGTTCTTGACGATCTGGCCCTGGCCATTGCAGGTCGGGCAGGCGCGTTCGACGGTGAAAAAGCCCTGTTGCGCGCGCACCTTGCCCATGCCGGAACAGGTCGGGCAGGTGACGGGTTCGGCGCCGCCTTCGGCCCCGGTGCCGCGGCAGGTGTCACAGGCGACCGACGAGGGCACAGAGATGGTCTTTTGCACGCCCTTGAAGCTTTCCTCAAGGTTGACGCGCAGATTGTAACGCAGGTCCGAGCCGCGCTGGGCACGAGCGCGGCCAGCGCCGCCACCGGAGCGGCCCATGAAATCGCCAAAGAGATCCTCGAAGACATCGGAAAAGGCGCTGGCGAAATCGCCGTTGCCCGCACCACCACCACCACGCTGACCGCCGCCCATGCCACCTTCGAAAGCTGCATGGCCATAGCGGTCATAGGCGGCTTTCTTGTTGTCGTCCTTCAGGATGTCATAGGCCTCGTTCACTTCTTTGAACTGGGCCTCGGCATTGGGGTTGTCGGAATTGCGGTCTGGGTGCAGTTCCTTGGCCTTGCTGCGATAGGCCTTCTTCAGCTC
>JAYSWK010000501.1:0-8267 GCA_043718085.1 Rhodobacterales bacterium | reverse complement strand
TGCTGCGCAAACACGGCGTGGTCAGCAAATTCGTCGAATTCTACGGGCCGGGCCTGGATCATCTGCCCCTGGCCGACCGCGCCACCATTGCCAACATGGCCCCCGAATACGGCGCCACCTGCGGCTTTTTCCCGATCGACGACGAAACCCTGCGCTATCTGCGCGGCACCGGCCGTGACGAAGCGCGGATCGCCCTGGTCGAGGCCTATGCCCGCGCCAATGGCATGTGGCGCGGGCCGGACTATGACCCGATCTACACCTCGACGCTGGAACTGGACATGGGCACGATTGTCCCCGCCATTTCCGGGCCGAAACGCCCGCAGGACTATCTGCCCCTGACCGAGGCCAAGGCGTCCTTCGCCCGGGAAATGGCGGCGTCCTTCAAGCGACCCCAGGGTGTGGACGTGGCCGTCAATGGCCATGAATTCACCATGTCTTCGGGCCGCGTGGTGATTGCCTCGATCACCTCCTGCACCAACACGTCGAACCCTTACGTGATGATCGGTGCCGGTCTGGTCGCCCGCAAGGCCAGGCACTTGGGTCTGAAATCAAAACCTTGGGTGAAAACATCGCTCGCCCCCGGATCCCAGGTTGTCAGCGAATACCTTGAGGCCGCTGGCCTGCAAGAGGATCTTGACGCCGTGGGCTTCAACCTTGTGGGCTATGGCTGCACCACCTGCATCGGCAATTCCGGCCCGCTGGACCCCGCGATTTCCGCTGCGATTGGCGAGGGCGATCTGGTCGCCGCCGCCGTCCTGTCCGGTAACCGCAATTTCGAAGGCCGGATCAGCCCCGACGTGCGCGCCAACTACCTGGCCTCACCGCCGCTGGTCGTGGCCTATGCCCTGGCCGGTGACATGAACATCGACATCACCACCGAGCCCTTGGGCATGGGTACGAATGGCCCGGTTTACCTCAAGGACGTCTGGCCCACGAACACCGAAATCGCCGATCTGGTCAACGCCACCGTGACCCGCGCGGCGTTTCAAAAGAAATACGCCGATGTCTTCAAGGGCGACGCCAAATGGCAGGCCGTCAAGGTGACCGAACGTGAAACCTATGACTGGCCCGCCGCCTCGACCTATATCCAGAACCCGCCCTATTTCCAGGGCATGTCCAAGACGCCGGGCGTGATCAGCGACATCTCGGGCGCCCGCATTCTGGCCGTTCTGGGCGACATGATCACCACCGACCACATCTCTCCCGCCGGGTCATTCAAGGCGTCAACACCGGCTGGCAAGTATCTGAACGAACGCCAGGTTCCGGTGTCCGAGTTCAACTCCTACGGCTCGCGCCGCGGCAATCACCAGGTGATGATGCGCGGCACCTTCGCCAATATCCGCATCAGGAACGAGATGCTGGCCAATCCTGATGGAACGGGCGTCGAGGGCGGCTACACCAAGGGGCCGGACGGCGCGCAAACCTCGATCTACGACGCCTCGATGGAATATCAGGCGGCGGGCGTGCCCCTGGTGATCTTTGGCGGCATCGAATACGGCGCGGGCTCCAGCCGCGACTGGGCCGCCAAGGGCACAGCACTTCTGGGCGTCAAGGCCGTGATCGCCGAAAGTTTCGAGCGTATCCACCGCTCGAACCTGGTCGGCATGGGTGTGATCCCCTTTGAATTCACCGGCGGCGAGACGCGCAAGTCTTTGGGTCTGAAGGGCGATGAAGTGGTGTCGATCAGCGGGTTGGCGGGCGATCTGAAACCCCTGTCCACCGTGCCCTGCACCATCACCTCCAGCGACGGCAAGTCCCGCACGATCCAGATCAGGTGCCGCATCGACACCGAGATCGAGGTGGAATATGTCGAACACGGTGGCGTGCTGCATTACGTGCTGCGCGATCTGGCATCGCGATAGGGCCATTTGGGGGGCGGTTCACCCGCCCTCCACCGACCTTGCGAAAATTAGAGCGTGTCTGGTTCGCATGGAGACATTCTGATCGAAAAACGCGTTCGAGCCTTGGCGAGAGGCAGCGTTTTTCGATTCCATGCAAACTCATTCCGCTTTGGAAACAAATTGTTTCCATCCAAACGCGATCCCGAAAGATTTGTTTTATGTTCTTGTTAAGTTCTATGTAGGAATGTGAACACACCCAGAACAAAGGTGTCCCATGTCCCACCGCTTCCCGCCGATCGCCTCGCAATACGACCTGAACCGTGGCCGCCGCACGGACCGTGCCCAGGTCATCATGCTGACCCTGGCCGATCTGCCCGCCAGCCTGCCCTGGTTCGAACTGGTGCTGGGCACGGTCTTTCTGATGGCCCTGCACATCGTCTGAGGCTTGGCGCCCCACCCCGGCCCAGCCTAAAGCGGGATGAGTTTGCATGGAATCGAAAAACGCTGCCTCTCGCATTCGCTCGAACGCGCATTTCGATGAGTTTGTTTCCATGAAACCCCATCCCGCTCTAGCCGCGCGTCACGTCATGGCCATAAAGCCAGTCGAACCGCTGCAACGCCAGATCCGGCGCGATCCAGCCGCCCAGCCGCAACCCGCCATGGGCCAGAACCCGGGCCATGCCGCCCAGATGATAGGCCCGCGCATTGCGTGACGACGCCTCGACGATCCGCGCCACCCGCCCCTGCCGAGCCGCCTGATAGGCCTGGGTCCCCGCCCCCCAGGTGTCGCAAGCGGCCAGCCTGTCCGCCAGAACCCAGGCATCCTCCAGCGCCATCGCCGCCCCCTGCGCCAGAAACGGCAGCGTCGGATGGGCCGCATCGCCCAGGATTGCCACGCCGCCGCCCGGCATGGCGCGACCCCAGACCGCGGCCACGGGATGACGGAACAGGCCCCAAAGATGGACATCCTCGACCTGGTCCAGCCAACCCCTGACCCGCGGCGAAAAGCCCTGGAAGGCCAGGCGCATCTCGACCGGATCGTCGCGCAGCGACCACCCTTCCTCGGCCCATTTGCGCCGCGCCTCGACCGCCACGATGCTGCGCAACTGGCCACCGCGCAACGGATAGCTGACCAAATGCCGCCCCGGCCCCATGTGAACCTCGGCCACGGCCGCACCACCATCGCCGGCAATCAGCGCGCGCCAGGCGACCTGGCCGGTAAAGAATGGGGCCACCGGGCCGTTCAACGCCGCTCGAACCGGCGACTGCAACCCATCGGCCCCGATCAGCAGACCGGCCTCGTGGCACGCGCCGTCCTCCATCGTCAAAACCGGCCTGGCCCCCGACAGATCGACCCCTGCCACGCGGGACAACAGCCGCAACGCCACCCCCGCCTCTTGGGCCCCCTGCACCAACAGCCCGATCAGATCCGCCCGATGCACGAAATGATAGCCCTGATCCGGCCGCAGCCGCCCGACTTCAAGCCGCGTCACCACGCCGCCGCCCGGACCATCGCGCAATTCCACCGCCACAGCCCGCAGCGCCGCCGCCTCCAGCGCCGCCCCCAGGCCCAGCGCCTTCAGCACCACCGCCGCATTGGGCGATATCTGCAAACCCGCCCCCACCTCGCGCACCGCATCGGCCTGTTCCAGCACCGTGACCTGCCCGCCGCGCAACGCCATGGCCCGCGCCACCGCCAGACCCGCAACCCCGGCCCCGATCACCGTCACCTCTTGCCCGACCAGCGACATGGCATCCTCCAAACGAAAATGCCGGACCTTCAGCCCGGCAAACCCCTATCATCTGTCCACAAATATCCCACGGGCGGTAGACGCAATGGTTTTTCAAACCAATGTGTCCTGGAGGGTGTGAAACCCTCCGGTCCACCCCACGAATTATTCGTCGCGGTGAACCTTTTCCCGGCGTTCATGCTTTTCCTGCGCTTCCAGCGTCATGATGGCGATGGGGCGCGCATCCAGCCGCTTCAGGCTGATCGGCTCGCCGGTCATTTCGCAATAGCCGTATTCGCCGTTTTCGATCCGGCGCAAAGCCGCGTCGATCTTGCTGACCAGCTTGCGCTGACGGTCGCGGGTGCGCAATTCAAGCGCCCGGTCGGTTTCCTCCGAGGCGCGGTCGGCGATGTCGGGCACATTGCGCCCGCTGTCTTGCAGATTGTCGATCGTCTCGGCGCTTTGATCCAGTAGCTCCTGCTTCCAGACCAAAAGCTTGCGGCGGAAATATTCCAGCTGCCGCTCGTTCATGAAAGGCTCGCTCTCGGCGGGACGGTAATCGTCAGGAAGGAAAATCTCGGCCTTCATCGCAGCACACTCCAATCCGTCGGTCGCTTGCGTCAGGTTGGCAAATCGGCAAGCGCACCCCTGTTGGCGGCTCCATTAGCCCATTGCCAAAGCATTGTCACTAGCGGTTGCGACAATTTCACGGCAAGACTAGGGTCAAATCAGCATCCTCACAGGGCCTTGAACTTCCAATGCAATTTGCGACCACGTCAACTTACGTAGCGTCCGATGACCTTGCCCTGGCCGTAAATGCCGCCGTCCGGCTGGAACGCCCGCTTCTGGTCAAGGGCGAGCCGGGCACCGGCAAAACCGAATTGGCGCGGCAGGTGGCGACCTCGCTCAACCTGCCGTTGATCGAGTGGCATATAAAATCAACCACCAAAGCCGCCCAGGGGCTTTACGACTATGACCCCGTCAGCCGGCTGCGCGACAGCCAGCTTGGCGATGCCCGGGTCCACGAGGTGCGCAACTATATCCGCCAGGGCAAGTTGTGGCAGGCTTTCGCGGCACCGGGCAAGGTCGTGCTTCTGATCGACGAGATCGACAAGGCCGATATCGAGTTTCCCAACGACCTTTTGCAGGAACTCGACCGGATGGAGTTTCACGTCTACGAAACGGGCGAGACCATCAAGGCACTGCACCGCCCGGTGGTCATCATCACCTCGAACAACGAAAAGGATCTGCCCGACGCCTTCCTGCGGCGCTGCTTTTTCCATTTCATCCGCTTTCCCGATGCCGAAACCCTGGCCGCCATCGTCCGGGTCCATTTTCCCGACATCAAGGACCGGCTTCTGACCACCGCCCTGACCCAGTTCTTCGAACTGCGCGACACGGCCGGGCTGAAGAAAAAGCCCTCGACATCCGAGGTGCTGGACTGGCTGAAACTTCTTCTGGCCGAGGATCTGACGCCAGAGGATCTCAAACGCGACCCCAGGACCAATTTGCCCCGCCTGCACGGCGCGCTGTTGAAAAACGAGCAGGACATCCAGCTTTTCGAACGCCTGGCCTTCCTGTCGCGCGGCCAAAGATAGCCCCGGGGACAGAATTCAAAAGAATGCCACGGACCTGCCCATATTGGGACACCGAACTCGGATCTTGTGGGCCGCAGTGAACCGTCGCCCGGTTACAACGGCCCGGCCTTGCCGGCCTCCTTCTGCTCGGGGGGGCGTGTCGCGCCCGGCGGCGGTTCACCACAAGGCCATTCCCGCGACGGCCACGACGCTTGACGACAGGGTCTGATCTGGTCTCCACTCCGCCGGCCTGTCCGGCACCAATTGTAGAAAGCTGCCCCTGAATGCGTTCCCTGATCCCGATGTTGCTTGTCCTTCTGGCCGCTTGCGGCCCGATACCCCAGGCGGGCGTCAGCAAGGGCAGCGCGGGTCTGGACAATCTGACCACTACACCGGCTGCCGTTCTGACCTTTGCGCCCCGGCACAGTGCCGCACCCTTACGGCCCAACGAGCAGATCGCAACCGACTTTCTGGATCTGGAATTTCATATGGAAAGCGGGCAGTCCTTGCCCCAGTTGACCCGGTTTGAAGGCCCGATCACCCTGCGCCTGACCGGTTCCGTGCCCGCCGGGGCCACGACCGAGATGACCCGCCTCATCGCCCGCCTGCGCGCCGAGGCCGGGATCACCCTGCAACCTGCCCTCCCCGGACAAGGTGCCGCCATCACCGTCGAATTCGCCGCCAAATCCGCGTTGCAACGCCTGGAACCCACGGCTGCCTGCTTTGTGGCGCCCAATGTTTCGTCCCTGGCCGAGTTTCGCCGCAAGCGCGGCAGTGATGCACTGACTTGGGCCGGTGTCGGCCGCCGCGACCGCGTGGCTATCTTTGTGCCGTCTGACACCAGCCCGCAAGAGGTGCGCGACTGCCTGCACGAGGAAACCGCCCAGGCCCTTGGCCCGTTGAACGACCTGTACAGGCTGCCCGATTCGGTCTTTAACGACGACAATTTCCAGTCGGTTCTGACCGGGTTCGACATGCTGATGTTGCGCCTGCATTATTCCCCCGACCTTGTCAGCGGCATGAACGAGGCTCAGGTTGCCGCCCGCCTGCCCGGACTTGTGGCCGCCCTGAACCCGTCAGGCCAATATCCCGGCGGCTGGGCCTCGCCGGACACGCCCCGCGCCTGGACCCAGGCCGTGGCCACCGCTCTGGGCCCGCGTGCCGCCAAAGCCGCCCGCCTGCCCGCGGCCCGCCAGATGCTGTCCATTGCCCAGGCCCAGGGCTGGCACGACAACCGCCTGGGTTTCGCCTGGTTCGCGCTGGGTCGCCTGCAAGCCCCCGATGATACCGCCGCTGCCGAATACTCCTATGACCAAGCCGCGCGCATCTATGCGGGCCTGCCCGATGACGGGGTGCATCTGTCCCATGCCTTGATGCAACTGGCCGCCATCGCCTTGGCCACCAACCGCCCCGAACGGGCCATCGAGCTGTGCGATCAGGCGCTGCCCTTGGCCGCACGCGGCCAGAACGCCGCCCTTCTGGCCAGCCTCAAGCTGATCAAGGCCGAAAGCCTGCACCTTCTGGGCCGCGACACCGAGGCCGAGGCGCTGCGTCTCGACTCCCTTCCCGCAGCGCGCTATGGCTTCGGCGGCGAGCAGGCGGTGCGCGCAAGGGCGGCTGAAATTGCCTCGCTTGCCACGCGCGGCTAGGGGCATTCAAGGCTGGGGGTTATATGGTCTGGTTGATTTCCATGGGGTTGGGGGCGATCCTGGGGGCTGCCACGGCACTGCGGCGCGGCGGACGCAGGCTTGATGCGCTGCAATATGCCGCCGCTTTCGGCATCGCCTTTGGCCTTGCCGGCCTGGCCCTGTCGATCCTGATCGTCCGGCTTTTCTGACGGCGATGTTTCTGCCCTTCTTCCTGACCTTGCGGAAGACGGGCGTGCCCGTAACCTTGCGCGAACATCTGTGCCTGCTTGAAGCCCTGGACACGGGTCTTGCAACCTATGACGTGACCGCATTCTACCATCTGTCCCGCACCGTGCTTGTCAAGGACGAGCGGCATTTCGACCGCTTCGACCGGGCATTTGCCGAAAGCTTTTCGGGTTTGGAAAGCATCTTGACCGATCAGGTGCTGGAGGCGTTCGATCTGCCACCCGGCTGGCTGGAAAAACTGGCCGAGCGGCACCTGACCGCCGAAGAACGCGCCGCCATTCAGGCGCTTGGCGGGTTCGATCAGCTGATGGACACCCTGCGCCAGCGTCTGGCCGAACAGAAGGGGCGCCATCAGGGTGGTTCGAAATGGGTGGGCACCGCCGGCACCAGCCCCTTTGGGGCCTATGGCTACAACCCTGAAGGCGTGCGCATCGGGCAAGAGACAAGCCGCCACCAGCGCGCCGTCAAGGTCTGGGACAAGCGCGAGTTTCGCAATCTGGACGACAAGGCCGAACTTGGCACCCGCACAATCAAACTGGCGCTGCGCCGCCTGCGCAAATGGGCGCGCGAGGGCGCGGCGGACGAGCTGGATCTGGACGGCACGATCCGCGCCACGGCCGAACACGGCTGGCTTGACGTGCAAACCCGGCCCGAACGGCGCAACGCCGTGAAAGTGCTGCTGTTTCTGGATGTCGGCGGCTCGATGGACCCTTACGTCAAGGTGATGGAAGATCTGTTCAGCGCCGCCCGGGCCGAGTTTCGCCACCTGATCCCGTTCTATTTCCACAACTGCCTTTACGAAGGCCTGTGGCGCGACAATGCCCGCCGCTGGTCCGACCAGACCCCGACCTGGGATGTCTTGCGCACCTACGGCTCTGATTACAAAGCGATCTTTGTGGGTGATGCCGCGATGAGCCCCTATGAGATCGTGCAGCCCGGTGGCGCCAATGAACATTGGAACCCCGAGGCGGGTCAGGTCTGGCTGACCCGTGCCTGCACCCAATGGCCGCGCCATTTGTGGATCAATCCGGTGGCCGAGGAGGATTGGCGCCATGCCCAATCGACCGACCTCATCGCGCGCATCTTTGGCGGCAAGATGGTGCCGATGACGCTGGAAGGCCTGAGCCGCGGCATCAAAGAGCTGCGCTAGAGCGGTTCAGGTTTTGACGGAAACAAGAACATCGGAAAACGCGTTCGAGTGAAACGAGAGGCAGCGATTTCCGATTCCATCGAAACCTGAACCGC
>JAYSWK010000051.1:0-2408 GCA_043718085.1 Rhodobacterales bacterium | reverse complement strand
GGGCGGCCTTGTGATGATCCGCACCGGGCGCATGCCCGCGCGGGGCGAGATCGTGCCCCATGAAAGCGGGGTCGAGTTCGAGGTGGTCGAGGCCGACCCGCGCCGGATCAAGCGGCTCAGGGTGCGCAAGCCCGGCGATGCGCCGGACGAGACGGGCTGACGGCGGATGGGCATCTGGCGCGGCCCCGTCCTGCGGCATCACGATTGCCTGGGGGTTTTGCACCCCCAGGCCTGTTGCCCAAGCGGCAACAGGCCCGCCCCCGCAGAGTATTTTCGCCAGGATGAAGCGCAATTTTATTCAAATTTGACCGGTCCGGGCGGGCCGGCCACATGTTGAGGCGGCTGGGCTTTCCGGGGTGGCGGGCGCTGGTCTGGCCGTGCCTCTTGGGCGCAGTCATGGCTTTGGGGCAGGCGCCGTTGGGGGCGTGGTGGCTGAGCCTGCCGGCGCTGGGGCTGCTGTTGCGTCATCTGGCGCGGCAGGGGGCCGGGGCTGCGGCCTGGATGGGCTGGTTCGCCGGGGCGGGGTATTTCGCGCTGGCGCTGAACTGGATCACCGCGCCTTTCATGGTGGATGCGGCACGGGATGGCTGGATGGCCCCCTTTGCCCTGGTGCTGATGGCCTTCGGGCTGGCTCTGTTCTGGGCGGCGGCGGCCGGGCTGGCGCTGCGCAGCCGGGCGCCGTTGCTGGGGCTGGTCGCAGGGTTTGCGGCGGCGGAACTGGCGCGCGGCTATGTGTTGACCGGCTTTCCCTGGGCACTGATCGGTCATATCTGGATCGACACGCCCATGGCGCAGATTGCGGCTTTGGTGGGCCCAAGCGGGTTGACGCTGGTGACGCTGGTCCTGGCGTCTTTGGTGGCCTTGTGGCGCCCGATCCCCGTGGTCGGAGCCCTGGTTCTGGCCCTGGCGCTTTGGAGCTTTGGACTGTGGCGGCTGGCCAGGCCCGACCCCGCAGCCCCCGGCGTCATCTTGCGTCTGGTCCAGCCCAATGCTGCGCAGGATGCCAAATGGGACCCCGACCATGCGCAGGAATTCCTGAACCGCCTGATGGCCGCCACAAAGGCCCCGCCCTCGGCTTCCAACGGCAAGATCGACATGGTGATCTGGCCCGAAACCGCCCTACCCTATCTGGTGATCGACAATCCCGACCTGCCCGAAATCATCGCCCGCGCCGCATCGGGGGCAAAGGTGGCTGTCGGGCTGCAAAGGGTTGATGGGGTGCGAGGCTGGAACACGCTGCAGGTCTTTGGCCCCGGCGGCAGCCTGCTGGCCAGCTATGACAAACACCACCTTGTGCCCTTTGGCGAATATATCCCGCTGGCCGATCTGGCCTATGACTGGTTCGGGATCGACGATTTCGCCGCCAAGGCGGGAAACGCCTATTCGGCGGGCCCGGGTCCGCAGGTTCTGGACCTGGGCGGGACGCTTGGCACGGTCATGCCGCTGATCTGCTATGAAGCCGTCTTCCCGCAGGATTTGCGCGCGGCGGTGCGGCCGGGCTGGCTTTTGCAGATCACCAATGACGCCTGGTTCGGCACGCTGAGCGGCCCGTTCCAGCATGCGGCCCAGGCCCGGCTGCGCGCCGTCGAACAGGGCCTGCCGCTGGTGCGGGTCGCCAATACCGGCGTCACGCAGGTTGTGGACGCGCGGGGCCGTGTGACCGCCAGCCTGCCCTTTGGCACCCAGGGGTTTCTGGACGCCGCCCTGCCCGGCGCCCTGCCCCCAACCCCCTATGCGCGCTTTGGCGAATGGCCGGTCCTGGTGTTGCTGGCGGGGCTCGGGGTCGCCCTTATGGTAAAAGGCCGCAGACCCACTGCTTGACCCTTTGCGGATTTCGGACTACGCCCGCTGCATCTGCTGTCACAACGGCTTCCTGGCGTGACGGTCAAACCCCAACGGAGCACTTCCCAATGTCCGCAAATACCCCGCGCAAGTCCTATGTTTTCACGTCCGAATCGGTATCCGAAGGCCATCCTGACAAGCTGTGCGACCGGGTGTCCGACGCCGTCCTGGACGCCTTTCTGACCCAAGAGGCCAATGCCCGCGTGGCCTGCGAAACCTTTGCCACCACGGGCCGTGTCGTCGTCGGCGGCGAGGTTGGCCTGTCGGACAAACAGGCGTTGAAAGACATGATGGACCGGGTCGAGGATATCGTGCGCGGCTGTGTGCGTGACATCGGCTATGAACAGGACGAATTCCACTGGAACACATTGCAGGTGCAGAATTATCTGCACCAGCAATCCGCCCATATCGCGCAAGGCGTGGACCGTGACGGCGCGGGCGATCAGGGCATCATGTTCGGCTATGCCTGCCGCGAGACGCCGGAACTGATGCCGGCGCCCATTCAGTATTCCCATGCCATCCTGCGCCGCCTGGCCGAGGTCCGCAAGTCGGGCCAGGAACCGAAG
>JAYSWK010000006.1:0-2578 GCA_043718085.1 Rhodobacterales bacterium | reverse complement strand
CCAGGGGCTTGCCCTGGGGCTTGCCTTGCGGCTTGGCGCCGTGTGCGGGCTTGCTGCCCTGTGGTTTTGCCCCTTGGGGGCGCGGGGCATGGGCCGGGCGTTGACCGCCGCGCTGGGCGGGCTTGGGGGCGGCCGCCACGGCTGCGGCCGACCAGGGCGCGCCGCCAATGACCGGGATCGGCTTTTTCAACAGCTTTTCGACCGCCTGCAATTCGCCCATTTCGGCAGGGGCGCAGAAGGCCACAGCCGTGCCCTCGGCCCCGGCGCGGGCAGTGCGGCCAATGCGGTGGACATAGTTTTCGGGCACGTTCGGCATGTCGTAATTGTAGACATGGCGCACGCCCGGAATGTCGATGCCGCGCGCGGCCACATCGGTGGCCACCAGCACCATCATGGTGCCGTCACGAAACTCGGCCAGGGTCTTGTCGCGCTGGTTCTGGCTTTTGTTGCCATGGATCGACCCCGCCTTGAAACCCCAGGACAGGAGGAGCTTGTAGAGCTTTTCCGAACCATGCTTGGTACGGCCAAAGACCAAAGCCTGTTCGCCGGGATGTTTCAGAAGATAGGTTTCCAGAAGCTTGGCCTTGTCGCCATTGGGAATGTAATGCACGCCCTGCACGATCTTTTCGATCGGCTTGCCGGGCGGGGCGACCTGGACCTTGACCGGGTTGCGCAGATAGGTCGCGGCCAGTTCTTCAATATCCTTGGGCATGGTGGCGGAAAACAGCATGGTCTGGCGCTTGACCGGGATATGCTTGGCGATGCGGCGCAGGGAATGGATGAAGCCCATGTCCAGCATCTGGTCGGCCTCGTCCAGCACCAGATAGCCGCAATCCTCCAAGGAGACATCGCCGCGCTCGATCAGGTCGATCAGACGTCCCGGCGTCGCCACCAGCACGTCCGACCCTTTGGACAGCCGTTCGGCCTGTTTGAACAGCGAAGCGCCGCCGACAACCATGGTCACCTTGACAGCGGTGCCCTTGGTGAAGGTCATGAAGTTTTCGGCGATCTGGTTCACCAGTTCGCGGGTCGGGGCCAGGATCAGCGCGCGCACCCGGCGGGGTGCGGGCGGGTGGCCGATGTCCAGAAGGCGGTGCAGCAAGGGCAGGCCAAAGGCCGCCGTCTTGCCCGGTCCGGTCTGGGCCAGACCCATCAGGTCGGCCCCCTTCATGATATGCGGTATGGCCTGCGCCTGGATCGGCGTCGGCACCTGCATCGTGGTTTTTTCAAGCGCGCGCAGCAGCTTGGGCGAAAGGCCGAGTTCGGCAAAAGTCGTCATGGGTGGTCCCAATTCTTCAGAGGCAATGGGCCCTCGCCCCCTGCGAATGCAGGCGGCCGTGCACACTGCGGTGCCCCTGCGTGATGGTGGGAACCTTTGTCCGGGCCTTTCGGTGCTCACGCGGCACGGGCTTCGGACGGGTGGCACATGGGCGCGATTGGCCGCCATGTCAAGGGAAAAGGCGGCGCTGTGGGGCGAAGAAAAACTTTTGAAGCAAAAGTTTTGTCAATTTTTTTACGCAAAAAAATTGGCTCCTGACCAGGCGGCGGGAGGTTGGGGGCGGTGCCTCCGGCGGGAGTATTTGGAAAAGGTCAGGCGAATTGTTCGACAATCAGGCGTTCTTCCAGCCCATGGCCCGGGTCAAACAGGATGCGGTGGCACACCTGGGGTTCCGAGCGGATCTCGACGCTGATCACCTGTGGCACGGCGCGGGTATCGGCATCGGCGCGGACCGGGCGTTTGTCGGGGTCCAGCACATCAAAGCGCACCACGGCAGATTTGGGCAAAAGGGCGCCGCGCCAGCGCCTAGGGCGAAAGGCCGCAACCGCCGTCAGGGCCAGAATATCGGCGCCAATGGGCAGGATCGGGCCGTGGGCCGAATAGTTGTAGGCGGTCGAGCCGGCCGGAGTGGACAAAAGCGCGCCGTCGCAGACCAGTTCGGCCATGCGTTCCTTGCCATCGACAAAGATGCGCAGTTTGGCGGCCTGGGGGCCGGCGCGCAACAGCGACACCTCATTGATCGCCAGCGCCTCGGTCACCGAACCATCCGGGGCGGTGGCGCGCATCGACAAGGGGTTGATCACCGCTTCTTCCGCCGCCGACAGCCGGGCCGGCAGTGCATCGGGCTGGTAGCTGTTCATCAAAAACCCGACCGTGCCGCAGTTCATGCCATAGACCGCCAGACCCGAGCCCTGCGTGTCATGCAGGGTTTGCAGCATATAGCCGTCGCCACCAAGACATACCACGACCTGGGCCAACTCGATCGGGGTTTGGCCATATAGCCGGGTCAAGAGGGTTAGTGCCTCTTGCGCCGCGGGGGCCGTGCTGGCCCGAAAGGTGATCTTGTCTTGCGACACGGGATTCTCCTCTTTCCGTCCAGTCTTGGGGTTCGGGGCGGCAAACTCAACCCCTCGTTTGGCACCCATGGCGCGGCCCGGTCAGTTTCCTATCGGAAACTTTTTCGCAAGAAGCGTGCGTCCTGTCGGATTCCGGACTTCTCCACGGGGGTGAGGTGGTCTAGATAGCCGCAACGCATTCAGAAGGAGAGCCCCATGTCCGCCACCACCGGTTTCTTCACCG
>JAYSWK010000500.1:0-3304 GCA_043718085.1 Rhodobacterales bacterium | reverse complement strand
CGACAGAAGCGGTGACGGTTTTTTGTCTGGCAAGTGCGGCAATGTCGGCCTTGGCCCATGTCGCGCTGGAACCCACGTTATGGCCCGCGGATCGGTTGGGATGGTTCAGTGTCTTGGCCTTGGGACTTGGCCCAGTGGGGCTGGCGTTCTTTACCTGGGATATCGGCATGAAGCGCGGCGACATCCAGATGCTTGGCGTCGCGTCATATGCGGCGCCGTTGTTGTCGACCCTTATGTTGATCGTTGCGGGGCGCGCGCAAGCTTCGCCCGTGCTATTGGTGTCCGCCTTGATGATCACCGGCGGGGCGGCACTGGCCGCCCGCGCCAGTTGGTCAAAATCCTAGGCGCTTTGCAGGCGCGAAATCTCTTCCTTGATCTTGAGTTTCTGTTTTTTCAGCTCGGCAATATGCAGATCATCGATGCCCGGCGCGCGTTGCGCCCGTTCGACTTCGTGGCTGAGGTGTTCGTGCTTCCGTTTCAGTTCCGCGATATGCGAAGCAACGGTCATATAAAGCCTCCTGTGCCTGTGATGGGTAAGGACATTGCAGCACGTTTCGCTGAGTCTGTCACGAAATCTTCACAGTCGGATGCAGCCAATTTGCCGCAACTCAGCGGAAGTCAGCGGAGAGGGCGGCGCCCTGACGCAGAACGGCATTGGCGCGTTCGGTGTAGGATTCACGGTCGCCGTCATGGGCGGGACCCTGATGCAGGATAAAGGGGGCCAAAAGCCGGAACGCGGCGCGGCCGGTCTTGCGGGCGCGCAACAGGATGCGCAGGGCAGGGCGACCCTGGCGCGGAGCAAGCGGCAGAACCGATGCCGAGCCAAGGCCCGGCGACAGGGCGCCAAGCAATTCAGGCAGGCTGTCCGCCCCGGCGATGAGGGTCAGCCAACCGCCCGGGCGCAGGCGGCGCGAGGCGGTCGCAACCCAAAGGCTGATCGGGGTTTCGGCGCGCAAGGCCGTATCGCGCATCTTGTGAGGCGAGGCTGTTCCCGCACTGGGGTAGTAGGGCGGGTTGGCGATGACCTGGTCGAAATCGCGTCTGAAGGCCGCGGGCATTTGGCTTAGATCGCCGGTTTCGACATGGAACGGGATGCCGTTCTCGGCCGCATTGCGGCGAGCAAGTGTGGCGTAGCTATCTTGCAGCTCGAGGCCGAAGAGCTCGAGGCCGGGCACCCGCGTGGCCAGGCACAGGGCCGCAGCGCCGACGCCGCAGCCAAGGTCGAGGACCGTGTCGCCCGGTTTGGCGGGGCAAGCAGCGGCCAGCAGCACCGGATCGGTCGCAGCGCGGTAGCCCTTGACCGGCTGCCACAGATGCAGGCGGCCACACAGAAAGGCGTCGTGGCTGTGTTCGGTCTGCGTCATGTCGGGCAGAGATCCGCGGGAAAGTCGTTGTCGATCAAGGTGGCGCGGGCCAGGAAATGGTCGCGGTCGGCCACCATGAGGCGGCGGGGCAACAGGAAGGAGGAGCCTTCAAGGATGCTCGTGTGGACGTCCATCTCAAAGGCCGTTATACCCTCGCCCGAAAGCAGGGCTTGGGCAAAGGCGATCAAAGTCGGGTCCGTGGTGCGCAACAATAGCTTCATGGGTCTGGTTTAGGGGCTGGGCCGACCCGTGTCGAGCAAGAGCAGGTTTGGGACGGGTCGAATGCGCATGATGGATGCAAGGCAAAAGCCGCAGGATGTGCTGGCGGATGCTTTGGCAGAGGATCTGGCGGCGGTGAACGCCTTGATCCGGGAACGGATGGCCAGCCGTCATGCCCCGCGCATTCCGGAAGTGACGGCGCATCTGGTGGAAGCGGGGGGCAAAAGGTTGCGGCCGATGCTGACCCTGGCTGCGGCCCGGATCTGCGGTTATGGCGGGCAGGATCATCTGAAGCTGGCGGCCACGGTGGAGTTTATCCACACGGCCACGCTGTTGCATGACGATGTGGTGGATGAAAGCACGCGACGCCGGGGGCGGCCCACGGCGAACCTGCTTTGGGACAGCAAATCCAGCGTGCTGGTGGGGGATTACCTGTTCAGCCGATCGTTCCAACTGATGGTCGAGACGGGCAGTCTGCAGGTGCTGGACATTCTGGCCAATGCAAGTGCGACGATTGCCGAGGGGGAAGTGCTGCAACTGACAGCTGCCCAGGATCTGGCGACGGATGAGGCGGTCTATCTGCAAGTGGTGCGGGGCAAGACGGCGGCGCTGTTTTCGGCGGCCACGCAAGTGGGTGGGGTGATTGCCGGGGCGCCCGAGGCGGTGGTGCGGGCGCTTTATGACTATGGCGATGCCTTGGGGATTGCGTTTCAGATCGCCGATGATCTGTTGGATTACGGCGGGTCGGCGGCGGTGATCGGCAAGAACACGGGCGATGATTTTCGCGAGCGCAAGGTGACCTTGCCCGTGATCAAGGCAGTGGCCAGGGCCACGGGCGAAGAGCGGGACTTCTGGGTGCGCGTGATCGAAAAGGGTCAGCAGGGCGAGGGGGACCTTGCCCGCGCCGTGGCCCTGATGGAGCGTCATGGCGCGATGGTCGCGGCGCGCCAGGAGGCGCTGGACTGGGCCGGAAAGGCGCGGGCGGCTTTGGCGGACGTGCCGGCGCATGCGCTGCGCGAGGTCTTGGCCGATCTTGCGGATTATGTGGTTTCCAGGATCAGCTGACCATGCGTTGGGGCGATCATCGACAGTGTCCATATGTGGACACATTTGAAAATCGTTTGATTGCAAATGCTTGGAAAATTTCGGTAACCTAATTTTTACCAATTTCCCCTGGCTGGCCGGGGCCTTCGGCAAGCCGCAAACGCCCGCATTTCGGCCTGGAGTATTTGGCAAAGGTCAATGGGGTCGGGTCAGCGAGGTTGCGGTGATCCACCAGGTGGGATGGATCATGCGCAATTGGGCGGCGGCTAGACGGGCTGCGGTGCTATCGGGGTAAAGTGCAAAGCAGGTGGCGCCAGAGCCGGACATGCGGGCCAGAAGGGTGCCGGGCGTTTGGGCCAGTGCGGCCAGAGTTTCGGCGATCACCGGGGCTAGGGCACTGGCGGGGGCCTGAAGGTCGTTGCGCTGGGCGGCGAGCCATGTGGCGAGACCTTGGGCATTGATGAACGTGGGCGGGTCGGGGAGCGGGGGATTTGCACGCGCAGTCAGGCTCCGGAACACTTCGGCGGTCGAAAGTGCTACGCCGGGGTTGACGAGGAGAAGGCCCGCGCCTGGCAGTTGGACCGGGGTGACCAGTTCGCCGATGCCCTGCATTCGGGCAGGTTGGCCCGACAGGCAGACCGGGACATCGGCACCCAGGGCGAGAACAGTTTCGGGGG
>JAYSWK010000499.1:0-3305 GCA_043718085.1 Rhodobacterales bacterium | reverse complement strand
GATAGCTGACCTTCCAGTGCTCGATCAGCTTCCACAGATTGTCGAACACCCCGTCCCCCCGATAACCCGCTGGCGTGGGAAAGATCACATGCGCGCCGCTTGCGATCATCGACATCAGGATCGGGTAGGCCGCAAAGACGTGAAACAGCGGCAAAGGGCACAAAACCACATCTTGCGCGTTGAACAAAAGCCGCGCGCCAAGCCAGCCGTTGTAGATCATCCCCGAGGCGCGGTGCTGGGCGACCTTCGGCATGCCCGTCGTGCCGCCCGTATGGAAATAGGCCGCGACCCGGTCTGCCCTATCATCGGCAAAGGTCAGGCCGTCACTCTTTTCCAGATCGCATTCGGCGGTAAATTGCAGGACCCTGGCGTGATGGGCAGGGCGAAACCTGGGGCGCAACAGATGCGCGATCCAGGCTTTGGGGATGCCAAGATAGGGGGCCAGATCAACCTCCAGAACGGTCTGCACATGGGGTGCCTGCGCGACTGCGGCCGCGACGCGCTGTGGCAGCTCGGTCTTGGGAAAGGCCCGCAAGGTGACCACCACTTTGGCCCCGGTTTCCCGCAGGATGGCGGCTATCTGGTCGGGCTCCAAAAGCGGGTTGATCGGGTTCACGATCCCTGCCGTGGCACCGCCGAGCAGGGTAACCGCCGTTTCAAGGCAGTTCGGCAGCACATAGGCTACCACGTCCTTGGGGCCCACGCCCAGTCGGCGGAACAAATTGGCGGCCTGGGTCACCCGGGCGTGCAGGGCGGTCCAGGTCAGGGTTTTCGCCCTTGATCCCGGGTCCGATTGCAATTGAAAGCTGATGGCGGGCCGGCTGCCATGGGCCGCGCTGGTCCGGCTCAGGAAATCATGGATGGTCCGGCCAACATCGCGCGCCTCCCAGGCGGCCTCGGCCTCGATGGCTTTGATATCGGCAAGGTTTGTGAACGAGCCCATGGTCTTCCTCCCCGGTGCCCGGATTTCGGGCGGTGTTTTGGTTCAGGATGCTTGGTTTTGCCCGCTTTGCAAAGAAAAAGCGCCAAGGTGGCCCAACGACAGTTGCCATGATCGCAGCATTTGGCATTATCGCCCGGCGCGCCAGCAACCCGCCAGTGCAACAGCGGGATGAGGTTTCATGGAAACAAACTCATCGAAATGCGCGTTCGAGCACATGCGAGAGGCAGCGTTTTTCGATTTCATGCAAGCCCATCCCGCGTCAGACCCCAGCCTTTCCCCCGATTGCAGTCAATGCGAGGCGCTGTGCTGCGTGCTTTTGCCATTTGACGCGTCCGACGCCTTTGCCTTCGACAAACCCGCCGGCGCGCCCTGCCGACATCTGGCCATGGACTATGCCTGCACCATTCATGCCGGTCTGGCTGGGCAGGGCTTCAAGGGCTGCGCCGCCTATAGCTGCCATGGCGCCGGTCAACGCATCACGGGCCAGGTCTTTGCGGGTCGATCCTGGCGGCGCGACCCCAACCTTCTGCCCGCGATGGAGGATGCGTTCCGCAGTCTGCGCAAGCTGCATGAAGCCGCGGCCTTGCTCACCGCCGCCGCCCGCCTTGCCCTGTCCCCCACGCAGCAGGCGCGCGCGCAGGAATTGCTTGCGGCCCTTGATCTAAGCCGTGATTGGACCGAGGCAGCCCTGCGCGCGGCCGAAACTGGGCCCGTGCTGAAAGACATCCGCGCCTTCCTGACCTCGCTGCGCGACGTTGTTGCACTCACACCGCCCCATCGGTGAACTGCAACCGCGCCAGTCGCGCGTAAAGCCCGCCTTCGGCCACCAGGGCGTCATGCGTGCCCATGGCCACCACGCGCCCCTGATCCAGCACCACGATCCGGTCCGCCCGCTTGACCGTGGCCAGCCGGTGCGCCACGACCAGCACCGTTCGCCCCTGGCCCAGCCGCTCGACCGCCTGCTGCACCAGACGTTCGCTTTCCGCATCCAGCGCCGAGGTTGCCTCGTCCAACAACAGGACCCGCGCATCGCGCAAGATCGCCCGCGCGATCGCCACCCGCTGCTTCTGGCCGCCCGACAGCATCACGCCGCGCTCGCCCAGATAGGTGCCATAGCCGTCCGGCAGGGCCATGATGAACTCGTGCGCCGCCGCCGCCCGCGCCGCCTCTTCGACCTCAAGATCGCTGGCCTCGGGGCGACCGAAGCGGATGTTTTCCCGCGCCGAGGTGGCAAAGATCACCGGGTCCTGCGGCACCAGCGCCATTGCCGCGCGGAAATCCGTCCGGTTCATGTCGCGCAGGTCAATTCCGTCCAGCCGCACAGCCCCGCTTTGCGGGTCGAAAAAGCGCAGCAAAAGCTGAAATACCGTGGACTTTCCCGCGCCTGACGGCCCGACCAACGCCACCGTCTCGCCCGGCGCCATGACCAAGGACACCCCATGCAGCGCCTTGTCATCGGGCCTTGACGGATAGGTAAAGGACACATTGTCGAACTCGACCCTGCCTTGCACCGGGCGCGGCAGCGCCTTGGGTGCCGCCATGTCCTGCACCGGATCACTGGCGTTCAGCATCTCGACCAGCCGTTCGGTCGCCCCTGCCGCCCGCTGCAACTCGCCCCAGATTTCCGACAGCGCGCCCACGGCGCCCGCCACCATCACGGCATAGATCAGGAACTGCACCAATTGCCCCGGCGACATGGCCCCGCTGCGCACGTCATGCGCCCCGATCCACAAGACCCCCACCACGCCGGAAAAGGCCAGAAAGATCACGATGAATGTCATCACCGACCGGATCGCAATGCGTTTGCGGGCGCTGTCAAAGCTTTTCTCGGTCACCTCGGCAAAATCCGCCCGTGTCCGGCGCTCATGGGTAAAGGCCTGCACCGTCTGCACCGCACCCAGCGCCTCGCTGGCCTTGCCGGAACTTTGCGCGATCCAGTCCTGGTTTTCGCGGCTTGACGCCCGGACCCGCCGCCCCAGCACCACGATCGGCACCACCACGGCGGGCACGATCAACAAGACCAGCATCGACAGTTTCGACGATGTCAGCATCAACATCGCCAAGCCGCCCATCAGCGTCAGCACGTTGCGCGCCGCCACGGACACGGACGAGCCTATGACCGACAGGATCAGCGTCGTGTCCGTGGTGATCCGGCTTAACACCTCGCCCGTCATCACCTTTTCGAAATAGGCCGGGCTCATCCCCAGGACCCGATCGAACAAGGCGCGGCGAATGTCTGCCACCACCCGCTCGCCCAGGCGCGTGACGAAATAATAGCGCACCCCCGTGCCCAGGGCCAGGATCCCGGCGATCAGCAGGGCCAGCCCGAAATAGCGGTCCAAGAGCGTGACATCCGCCGCAC
>JAYSWK010000498.1:0-3310 GCA_043718085.1 Rhodobacterales bacterium | reverse complement strand
CGGCCACCAGCTGTTCCTGATCGACCAGAACCGCGACCGAGATCTTGCGGATGGCGCCGGGCGCCTTGATGATCTGGCGGCTGGTTTCGGAAACCTCGTAATTCACCCGTTCCTGCTTTTCGCTGGTCTGGCTTTGGTTGGTGCCCGCCCCGCCCGCATTGCCGTTTGGCAGGTTCGAGGCAATGGTGACCGAACCGTCGCTGCCATTGGATGTGCCGGACTTGTCCTGCGTTTCGGTCGAGATCGCCACCCGGCCCTGGGGATCGAATGTGTGTTCATTGACCTCTTCGCTGTCGGTCACGACATCGACATTGACCTCGACCACGGCATTGCCGGGGCCGACACGGGCGGCCAGCAGGCGTTCGACATTCTGACGTATCTCCTCGGCCTTGGCATCGCCGGTGGTCGAGGGTGCGGCGGCATCGCTGTCCGACGGGATCAGACCCGCGACCGAATCGATCACTGCCACATCATCAGGCTGCAACCCCGAGACGGCGGCGGCCACCAGATGGCGCAGGGCCTTGGCCTGGGCCGAGGTCAGCCCGCCATTGGTGGTGGTGACGGTCACGCTGGCCGTGGGTTTGCCATCCGACTGGAAAAGCTGCGTCGGGGCCTGGGCAATATGGACGCGCGCCGCCTTGAGGCCGGGCATGGCCAGCACGGTGCGGGCCAGCTCGCCCTCTTTGGCGCGCCAATAGGCGGCATCGAACATCTGCGATGTCGTCCCGAAGCCGGACAGCCCGTCAAGCAGCTCATATCCCGCCCCGCCCGAGGTTGGCAGACCCTGCCCGGCCAGAACCATGCGCAGATTGTCGCGCTGATCCGCGGCGACATAGATCGCATCGCCGCGCACGTCATAGGTCACGGTCTGGGCATCAAGGGCGGCAATGACCTCGCCCGCGGCACTGCCGTCCAGACCCGAGTAAAGCAGCGCCATGTTGGGCGTCTGCGCCATCTGTGCCAGGGCCAGTATGGCCATGAACATCGCCATGGTCGCCCCGACAACGATGACCCTGCGGCGGGCACCGAGGTTGGACCACAGGTCAAGCAAATTCTGCAAGGGACTCTCCGACTAGGGCTTCTGCCGCTTCCCGCTCAGCTTTGGATGATCCGCCTTAACAATCGGTTAGTAGGAAACAGTCTATCTTTGTTTTGCAGCAAGGACGGAGGTGCCCGGTGGCCGATGCTGAAAACCCGCAGGATGCGGAACCGAAGAAGAAGTCGAAACTGCCCCTGATTCTGGGACTTGTGCTGTTCCTGGCTTTGGGCGGCGGCGGGTTTTACGCGGTCTATGCGGGCCTGATTCTGGGCACGTCCGCCGAGGGTGGGCATGGGGCCGAGGGGACCGATGGCGCACATGCCGGCGATCTGCCGCCCATCGCCTTTGTGCCCCTGGACCCGGTCATCATCACCCTGGGGGCGGTGTCCGACAATATGCACCTGAAATTTGCCGCCCAGCTGGAGGTGAACGCCCCGATGGAGGAGGAGGTGACCCTGCTCAGGCCGCGCATTCTGGACGTGCTGAACGGCTATCTGCGCGCGGTCGAGGTGCCGGAACTCAGCGATCCCAATGCCTTGGTCAAGCTGCGCTCGCAAATGCTGCGCCGCATCCAGATCGTGACGGGCGAAGGGCGGGTCCGCGACCTGCTTGTCACCGAATTCGTGTTGAACTGAAAGGCGCCGCGATGAACATTATTGCCGATATCCTGATGTCCCTGGGCGCATTTGGTACAGCGATCTATTGCTTTGTTCTGTCGACCCGGCTGAAAAAATTCACCACTTTGGAAAGCGGCATGGGCAGTGCGATCGCGGTTCTGTCGGCGCAGGTCGATGACATGACCGTGGCGCTGGACCGCGCCAGATCGGCGGCCACGGGATCGGCGGCCAGCCTGGACGCCCTGACGACCCGGGCCGAGGCGGTTGCGGCGCGCATCGAGCTGCTGCTCGCTTCGATGCATGACCTTCCCGAAGCGGGTCCACGGGGTGTGGACACGGAGGAGGCAGCGGATGAGATGGACGAGGATGGCAACCGCAAGCTGCGCTTTGTGCGCCGGCGCAGCGCGCGTGCCACTTTGGAGGCTGCGGAATGACCGGGGCCAAAGGCAAACCGGCCACACCGGGGTCGGGAAAAACTGCACCGGGTCGCGCCGTCCCGCGCCGGGGTGCTTCAGGACGGGGTGCTTCGGGACGGGGCGCGCTGGTGATACTGGCGCTGATTCTGTCCGCCTCGGGGGCCTTGCGCCTTGGGGCGGGTGTCGGCGCGGCCATGGCGAATTCGGCCAAGGACGCGGTGGCCGAACCCTTGAACTGCCCGGTGCCGCCCGCAGCCCTGGCCCTGGCGCTGTCGGGACGTGAGGCGCAGGTGAAAAGTCAGGAACTGGCCCTGTCCGAACGGATGGCAGCCCTGGCCCTGGCCGATGCGGCGATCAGCAAACGGATGTCCGAGCTGCAAGTGGCGGAGGAAGAGCTGAAAAAGACCCTGACCATCGCCGATGGGGCGGCGGAAAAGGATCTTGCCCGGCTGACCGCGGTCTATGAGGCGATGCGCCCGGCCGATGCGGCGGCGCTGTTTCAGACCATGGCCCCGGAATTCGCCGCGGGTTTTCTGGGCCGGATGCGCCCCGAGATCGCGGCGGCGGTTCTGGCGGGCATGAAGCCGGACAAGGCCTATTCCATCTCGGTCCTGATTGCGGGCCGCAATGCCCTGGCGCCCAAAAGCTGAACTCAGCCTTTCTTAACCTGGCCATGTCAGGGTCAAAGCCGGCAAGTGGAGTGGAAAAGTCATGATCGGTATCGTCGGAATCGTGATGATTTTCGCGTTGGTCTTCGGGGGCTACGTCTCGGCTGGCGGCAAGATGGAAATCATCCTGCATGCCTTGCCGCACGAAATGATCATCATTGGCGGTGCCACGGCCGGGGCGTTTCTGGTTGGCAATTCGTTTTCCGTGCTCAAACAGGCCGGCAAGGATGTGGGCAAGGTCTTCAAAGGGGCGAAATGGAAGCCTGGCGACTATCGCGACCTGCTGGCTTTGCTGTTCGATCTGGTGCGCATTGCGCGGTCCAACCCGGTCGCCCTGGAGGAACATGTTGAAAATCCGGGCGAATCAACGATTTTCGGCCGCTACCCCAAGATCCAGCACGACCACGAGGTCGTGGATCTGATCTGCGACACCTTGCGCGCCGCGTCGATGAACTACGACGACCCCCATCAGGTAGAAGAGGTCATCGACAAAAGGATGGAGGAGGCCCACCACCATGCCATGCACGGCAGTCACGCGCTGCAATCCGTGGCGGACGGCCTGCCCGCCAT
>JAYSWK010000497.1:0-3315 GCA_043718085.1 Rhodobacterales bacterium | reverse complement strand
TCTGGACAAAGATGTGGAGGCGGAGGCAGCGGTTCTGCACTACAGTTTCACTCTCACCAGTTTTTCATAGTGGGGCGCTGCCATTTCTACCAAACGGGTTGATTCTGGCGATAGGACCGGCAGGTCGCCCTCTGGTTCACCAAAACCGGTCGACGCATGAACGGCGTTGTACCAATGCGGCGCCCAGACGCCGTCGTAGGGTTTGGGGCCCTGGGGCCATTTCAGCATGCGTTCGGTGTAGGGGATGTTCAGGGCGGCACAGAGGCGGGACAGGGTCGCGGCGGGGGTGGCGCGGATGTCGGCGCTGTCGATGACGAGAGGGGCGTGGCCGAGGTGGCCCGCGACCTGATCGAAAAGCTCGGCCTGTTGGACAAAGCCGATGTCGGCCAGTGTCGGGGATTCGCGTTTCTGGGCGTAGGAGGCGATGACCCTTGCAGGATGGCGGATCAGGAAGACGTTTGTGAGGCCGCGCAGGAAACCCCGGTCGAATTCGGGGATCATGTGGAGGGTCATGTGCTTTTGGTAAAACAGGCTCTGTTCCTGCGGAATATTGCCCTGGCAAGCGGTGGCAACGCGGGCCGGATCGGGCTCGCCGGCTGAAATGACGTCGGCGGCCATGGGATGCGGCAGGCCAGAGGCCTTGAGATAGGCGGCGTAGAAGGGTTCGTCCCAGACGGCGCAATCGCCCCGGGCGGCGAAGGCATACATGAGGGCGGTGGACAGGTTGCGCGGGCCGGACCACATGGCGATGCGGCTTGGATCGGGGGTCATGCGCCGACCAGCGTTTTGTAAAGCCCGCGCAGGCGTTCGGTCATCGGGCCGATCTGCCCCGTGCCGATGACCCGACCGTCAATTGACCCGACTGGGGTTTGCGCGCCGAAGGTGCCGGTCAGAAAGGCTTCGTCGGCGGAATAGGTGTCTACAAGGCTGAAATTCCGCTCGTAAACCGGAATGGCGTTGGCGCGGCAGAGGTCGATGACCTTCTGGCGGGTGATACCGTTCATGCAGTAGTCGCCAGTCGAGGTCCAAACCTGGCCCTTGCGGATGATGAAAAAGTTGCAGGCATTCGTCGTGTTCACAAAACCATGGACATCCAGCATCAGGGCCTCGTCCGCACCGGCCTTTTCGGCCGCAATGCAAGCCAGAATGCAGTTCAGCTTGCTATGGCTGTTCAGCTTGGGGTCCTGCGTCATGGGCAGGCCGCGCATATGGGGCACAGTGGCCAGCTTGATCGGGCGCGGCAGCTTTTGACGGCTATGCTCCATGATGATCACCAGCGTCGGGCCCTGCTGCGACAGGCGCGGATGCTGAAAGGGTCGGGTTTTGACCCCGCGTGTCAGCATCAACCTTGCATGGGCGTCATTCACCATGCCATTGGCCTTTTGCGTGTCTAACAAGGCGGAAATCACGGCATCCCTGGTCATGCCAACGTCCAGGTCGATGGCCTTGGCGGCGTCGAACAGCCGATCGATATGCTCGTCCACAAAGGCCCAGCCCCCGTTGTAAAGCCGGATCCCCTCCCACACGCCATCGCCCAACATAAAGCCCGAATCATAGACCGACACCATGGCCTGCGCCTTGGGAACGATCCGACCGTTGACATAGATATGGATCGCCTCGTTGCGGGCATCCTCTTCGGCCTGATGGGTGGAAACATGGTCGGTCATTTGCGCCTCCGGCGTTTTGGATTCATGAGGCCCGGCTTTGGGTGTCGCCCGCCAGATGCCGCTGCACCCAGGGGCGTTCCCTGGCAAAGGCGGCAAAGCGTTCCGGGAAACCGTCCTGCAAGGCCAAAAGGGCCGCATGCAGCGCCTCGGGCAGGTCTAGGGTTCGGGTGCACCAGACAATGCGGATCAGGATGACCCAATTGCTGGGATCGGCCCCATAGGCCGAATGCAGCGCCGCAAGCTGGCGGAAATGGTCGCCCAGATGGTCAAAACAATCCGCCATCGCCAGGCTGAGCGGCACATGCCCGCGTTCCAACCCCTCATGGGCCGCGAAAAGCTTGGCCGCGCGGTCAAACTCGCCCAGCTTCATCAGCTGCTCACCCAGCCGCAACACGTCCTCGGGCCGCGAGAATTTCGGCACGTGGCCCAGAACGGCAACCACAAAGGACATGACCTGCGCCAGCCCGGCCTGCGACAGATGCACCGGCACGATGCCGTCCTGGGCGAAAGCTGGTTCCTTGAACGGATCCTCGGCATTGAAGTCGGCGAAGAACGAGATGTAGCGGCAGCCCGAAGCATTGGCCAGACGCCAGAAGTCGCCCCACCGGAACATGGCGGTTTGCAATGTGCCAAGTTCGACCACATAGGTCTGGGGCCCGGCAAACAGCATATTGGTAAAGCCCGCGCCATGATAGGATACCATCATCTCGGCATTGGCCATGATGGCGACCTGTTCCAGCGGGCTAAGCCGTTCAAAGGCGACGAATTCAAAGCCGAACATGGCCAGCATGTCGACAATCTCGCGCTCGCCTTTCATCAGGCGCGGCCGTGCCGCATCGCTTTCGCGCCCGACCCAGAACCGGCGCGGCAAATGGCTGAAATCCTGGCCCGCGATCGCCGCCAGCGCCCGCGCCCTGAGCTTGACCAGGCTCGAATCCACCGCATTCATCGCCAGAACGCCTTGCGACGATCGGGTGGCATAGCGGCCCTTCCAATAGGCATTGGACGGCGCATGCAGGTCCATCAACCCCACCTCTGCCGCAGGCATCTGATAGAAGGAATTGGCGAAATTATAGGGGGTGACCACCTCTTTGTGGTGAAATGGTGCGCGCTGAAAGATCACGCGATGAACCAGCTCGGGGAACAGCGCCTTGATGAAATTCAGCGCAAAGGGCCGGGTCTTTTCGTCATTGTTGGGATAGTGAATGTAGATCGGCCCGTCCACGCCAGCCTCGGCGACCAGACAAAGCTGGCACAAGGATTCCGTGATGAAGTGGTAATAGTTGAAGGTGTTGCGACATTCGACGGCAAAGGGCGTGTCCGGGGTCAGGGCACGGCTGATGACCGGCAGCGCCTTTTCCTGTGCCTGGTTCTGGCAGGACAGGAAATAGTCGACCAGATGCTGTTCGACCGCCGGATTGGTCGCGCCATTTTCCCAGCAATAGCGGTTCAAAAGCCGCGTCCCGGCAGCCCCGCTGATCAGGCATTTCTCGTCAATGGAAATGAAGCTTTTCTTGAACCAGGCATTGCGCAGCAGAACCGGGAAGGTGTTGAACTCGATGGCCTTTTGGAACACCTTGTTGCGGGCGCAATAGGCCAGATGCGCATCGATCTTGGTGTTGATCTCGGAATGGGCGCTGGCCGAAAA
>JAYSWK010000496.1:0-3319 GCA_043718085.1 Rhodobacterales bacterium | reverse complement strand
AAGCCTGGCCCCCGGTGCCCTGGCGGTGCTGGAGGATGGCGACCGCCGCCCGCTGGGCCTGGTCACGGTCAATGTGAAATCCAAGATCATCGCCCGGATGCTGGACCGCGATCCCGCTGCCGTGATCGATCAGGCGTGGTTTGCCAAGCGTCTTGAAACCGCACTTGCCCTGCGCGCCCGCCTTTGCCCCACCCCCTTTTACCGCCTGATCCATGCCGAGGCGGATGGCCTGCCCGGCGTCGTCATCGACCGCTTCGGCGATGTCGCGGTGATCCAGCCCAACGCCGCCTGGGCCGAGGCGCATGAGGCCGACCTGGCCGCCGCCCTGCGCGCCGTGACCGGTGTCACGACCCTGGTCAAGAACGGCACGGGCCGCGCCCGCGGGCTGGAGGGTCTGGCCGACGAGACGCGCCTGATCAGCGGCACCCTGTCCGGTCCCGTGCCGGTGCAGATGAACGGGGCCACCTATATGGCCGATCTGATGGGTGGGCAAAAGACCGGCCTGTTCTTCGATCAGCGCCCCAATCACGCCTTTGCCGCCCGTCTGGCGCAAGGCGCGCGGGTTCTGGATGTGTTTTCCCATGTCGGCGGTTTTGCTCTGGCAAGCCTTGCGGGCGGTGCAGTGCAGGCTTTGGCGGTTGATGCCTCGGCCCCCGCGCTGGAATTGGCGACCCAAGGCGCCATGGCGTCGGGCTTTGCCGACCGCTTTGCCACCCGCAAGGGCGATGCTTTCGACGTGATGGAGGCTTTGGCGGCCGAAGGTCAGCAGTTTGATCTGGTGATCTGTGACCCCCCCGCCTTTGCTCCGGCCAAACCGGCGCTTGAGGCGGGCCTGCGCGCCTATGAACGGTTGGCGCGACTTGCCGCACCCCTGGTCGCCCCCGGCGGCTATCTGGTCTTGTGTTCCTGCTCTCATGCCGCTGATTTGCAGGCGTTCCGCAACGCCTCGGCCCGTGGCATCGGGCGTGGCGGGCGGCGGGCGCAGCTTTTGCACACGGGCTTTGCCGGCCCCGATCACCCGATGCTTTTGCAACTGGCCGAAAGCGCCTATCTCAAGGCGCTGTTTTTCCGGCTGAATGGTTAGGCGATGAAGGCGGTCCTGGACGCCTGCGTGATCTTCCCCACGGTCCTGCGCGAAATCCTGCTAGGCGTGGCCGCCAAGGGGCTTTACGAACCCCTGTGGTCCGACCGCATCTTGCGCGAATGGGTTCTGGCCCTGCGCAAATTCGGGCCGCAGGCGCAGGCCGAAGGCGAGGTTCAGGCATTGCACCTTCAAGCCGCGTTTCCCAAGGCCCAGATCCGCGCCCAGCCTGACATTGAGGCACGCCTGCTTCTGCCCGATCCCGATGATCGCCACGTTCTGGCCGTGGCCATGGTCGCCCATGCCGATTGCATCGTGACCTTCAACGCCAAGGATTTTCCGCGCCACGTTCTGGCCGAAGAAGGCATTGCCCGACGCGACCCGGATGGCTTCCTGTGGGAGATGTTCTCGCACCACCCCGCCGAAGTCGGTGCCGTGGTGCGCGACGTCCACGCCACGGCCGAGCGGATAAGCGGTCAGGCCCTGCCCCTGAAAGCCCTGCTCAAACGCGCCAAACTGCCCAAACTGGCCAAAGCGATGGAGTGCTGACGGACGGTGGCTTTTGTTCCAAACTGCCCCAGACTCACTGCAGATAGGGCAGCGGATCGACTGAATTCAAACCCTGACGCACCTCGAAATGCACGCTGCTGCCCGCCGCCTTGGCAATGGTCTGCCCGCGCGAAACCGTGGCACCCTGCGCCACGGTGATGCCCGTGATCCCGGTATAGACCGTCAGCAGGCCGCCCGAATGCTTCAGGACCAGGATCGGATTGCCCGAGGGGTCCTTGGTCACCGCGGCCACCACACCTGCTGCCGCCGCCTGCACAGGCGCGCCCGCTGACGTGGCAATGTCGATCCCGTCATTGACGTCCTTTTGATAACCCCGCGTGATGCTGCCGCCGACCGGCATCGCGAAAGTGGCTGCGGACGAGGCCGTGCGCCCGGTCGACAGATCCGGTCCCGGTGGCACGGTCTTTGCAACCTCGCTTGCCGTGGGCGTCACTTCATCGGGCAAGGGCTGGCTGGCCGAGGGTGGCTCGGGCAGGGGCGAGCCCTGGCCGGGCAGGGTGGCATCGGGCTGCGGCAAACGGGCGGCATCCGTGGCGGTCGGGATGATCAGATATTGCCCCTCGCGCACCGCAAGGTCAGGCCCCAGCCCGTTCCAATCCGCCAGCGACTTGGCCGAAATGTCGAATTGGCGGGCAATGGTAAAGGCGGTCTCGCCGCGCTTGACCTGATAGCGCACCGGGACCGGGCCCGAGTTTTCGGACGCAAAGGGCAAGGCGGTTCCCTGCGCCGTGGTTGCGCCATCCACCCGGTCCAGTGCCGTCGTAGCGATGCTTGATACATCCAGCCCGGCGGTTGACGATGTGCCGGGGGTCGCGGTCACCACATTGTTTGCCGCCACCCGCACCGGCAGGGCCAGAACCTCGCCCGCCCGCAAGGTGTTGTCGGGTTTCAGCGCGTTGAATTGGGCCAGTTGATCGCCGGACAGGCCGATCCGTGCAGCCAATCCGGCGACCGTATCGCCGCGCCGGGCCACCACGACCTGATAGCCGGGGTAAGAGATGATCCCGTTGCCGTCCGGCTGCGGTCGCGCCGTCGTGGCGCGTTCGACGGCGCCAGAGGTCGCACTGCCATTGTTGCGCAGATCCCAGTCCAGCGACCGGTCCGAATTTCCACAAGCCGACAGGACCAAAAGCCCCGCAACCAAAACTGCAGACGCAGCCTTGCGGCTGCGGCCCCCCTCAGCCCCGCTCAAATCCGTTACCCACATGAATTCCCAAAGTCCCAACCCATTGGACGCCCGGTTGCTCCCGGCGTCCCCTAATCCGTTCCCAACCCCTCGACCAGCGGCACGAAACGCACTGGACGAAGTTCTTCGTAATCATAGCCGCTTTCCAGCCGCGTCACCTTGATCAGGCTTTGCACCGCATCGGACTGGCCCACCGGCAGAACCATGATACCGCCAAGCTTCAACTGGGCCAAGAGGGGACCGGGGGGATCTTCGGCGGCAGCGGTCACGATGATGCGGTCAAAGGGCGCCTGCTCGGGCAAGCCGTGACTGCCATCCGCCGCAAAGGCCGTGATGTTGACCAGACCCAGGGCGCGGAACACCTCCTGCGCCTCGCGCACCAGTCGGCGGTGGCGGTCCACCGTATAGACGCGGCGCGCCAGCAGGCTCAGGATCGCCGCCTGATAGCCCGACCCCGTGCCCACTTCCAAAACCGTATCGCG
>JAYSWK010000495.1:0-8352 GCA_043718085.1 Rhodobacterales bacterium | reverse complement strand
GCCATGAGGTCGGGGATATTCCAATAGGTCGCTTCATGGGTGATCCTGCCGTCGCGGATGCGCGAGAAGATCACGGCCTTGACCGCACCCCGGCGATGGGTGCCAGGCAAGGTGCCTTGCGGGGTTGCCAGCGGGCCGGTGTGGGTGGCGTGGACGGTGATGGATTGAAAAACGCAGTCGCCTTCGACAGCGGCCACATGGGTTTCGGTCAGCCAGTCGCTGAAGTCCGCAAGGAAGGGCGCGTTGTAGGTCGTGGCAGCCCGAGCCGTCCAGCCGTTCATGGTGGCGACCGGCGAGATGGCCGATCCGTGCGAAACTGCCGCGGGCGCGGGTAAGGATGCGTTCGCTGTGCAGGGGGTGAAGGTCGGCGAGGCTGCGTTCACCCTCGGTCAGGGGGCCGGGGCGGGCCCAGGCGGCGACGGGCAGGACAAGTTCGCCAATGTCATGGGTCAGCGCCGCGCGGCGGGTCAGGATCACGTCGGGGCCAGGCAGGCCAAGGCCATGGGCGGCGCGTTCGGACAGATCAGCCACGGCGCGGGAATGGCCGGTGAACTGGGGCAGACGCATGTCGGGCATGTCGGCGATGACAAGGCAGGCCGCGTCCATGTCGGCCTCGGTAAGGTGGGGTTGGGGGGCGGGTTCCAGGCGGCGGATCGCCTGGGCATGGGCGCCCTGATCCAGGCCGGACATCAGGCTTTCGGCCCTGGACAGAAAATGGTCGGCAAGTCCGGGATCATAGGCACCGCCGCGCCGGGCACGGATCAGCGCCGTGGCGGCGTCAAGGCCAAAGGCCTCGGTCAGGACAACGGCATCCTGGGCCAGGGTCACGATGCGGACGGGAAGGGCCACGGCCTCGCCCTGCAGCCCATGGGGGATGCCCTGGCCGTCCCAGCGTTCGTAAAGCTGGCCCAGGTTGTGACAGATCGCCCCGTCCAGACCCAGGCGGTGGGCCAGGCGTTCGGCCACTTCGCAATGGCCCGACAGGATGGCCCGGCTTGCCGTGGCGGCGCGGGCCAGACCCTGCAGGATGGTCAGCGCGGTTGTGGCCAGCGAGGCCCCGGCGCTGCGCCGGCCAAGGGCGCGCAGCACCATGGCCAGCACTTCGCTGGGGCGCGCGTTGTCGATCCGGGCGAAGTCGCGGCGCAACGCATATTCATCGCCCAGAAGGGCCGCCATCAGATGGGTGTCGGCGTTGCACCCGATATAGCGCAGCAAGGCCTGATACAGCACCGCCGACATCTGGGCATCGCTGATGCCCGCCGCGTCCCCCAGACGCGCGGCCAGAAGGCAGGATTTGAGCGCGAAGTTCTGGGTCTGGCCCAGCGCCAGGTCGGTGGCCATGGACAAGGCGGCGAAAAGGTCGATGCGGCGAACGTCCGTTGGCATCGCAGCCCCCAATCGCCCCTAGTTGAGATACAGCGCGAAAAGCGGGGCCTGGCCCGAGGTCAGGCTGTCGAAAGCATCAAGGGCCACAGTGTCCAGAAGCGGTCCTTTTTCCAGATAGGGCAGGGCGGCCCAACCCTGGAACCAGCCGGCAAGGTCGATGGGGCGCGGGTCGCTGAACATGCGCGCGACGTTGATCCCGCCGGGCGCGCCGACACGCCAATAGGGCACCAGCTTTTCGCCCTTGAGCACGGCCTCAAGATCGTTCAGCACGGCCAGCCAGACCGCGCCGGTGCCCTGCGGCACGTCGATCCCCAGGGCGGATGTCTGCTGGTCGCCCGGCAACCATTCGCGGTCGTTGTCGGCCTCGGCCGCGACGCGGGTCCAGAACTGGCGGTTCTGGGCGATCATGGACAGAAAGTGGTCGTGGGCCTGGGTCATCATCGTGCTGTCAGGTGTCTGGTTCAGCGTGGCAAGCAGGGCGGCAATGATGTCGATGGCGTCGATACCGGACGTGCCACCGCCCAGGAACGGGTCGGCGGTGACGGGGCCGATGCCTTCCATGGTGCTGCGGGCGGACAGCACGCGGGTCAGCGGTTCGGTCGGGTCATAGGCGCGGATCAGATCGCAAAACCCGGCCAGAAGATCGGCATAGGCGGCGGTCCAGGCGGCATCGGCCACATCAAAGCGGATCACGGGCAGGGGATGGGGGGTGGCCCCGTCGTCGCTGGCCCCAAGCGTGGCCCCCAGAATCTCGCCAATCCCTTCGCCCGCGTCGCGGGTGGTGTTGGAATTCACATCGAACCAGATGTCATCCAGCGCGATGTCCAGCGTGAAGTCAGAGGTTGCCGGGATGGCGGCAAGGGTGGCTTGCGCCGCGGAAAGCCTGGCCTCGGCATGGGCCAGAAGGGTGACGATGGCGGCGGGGTCAAAGGGGGCGGGGTTGGGATTGTCGGCAAGCGGCAGGCGCAAGAGCGGCAGCATGCCGGTTCGGTCGGTCAGGCCCATGGCCCAGCGTTCCTGAAACGTGCCTTCGATGGCGCGCAGGAACTGCACCCCGCCCAAGGCAAAGCGGTCGGCATCGCTGGGGCCGGCCTCGCTGGGGTCGGATTGGGCGGCAAGGCGCGCCTCGGTCGCGGCAAGGCCCTGATGGGCAATCTCCTGGCTCAGGCTTTCGGCTGAGGCGGGCAGGGCAAGGATGCAGAAAAGGGCGGCGAGAATGCGCATGCAAACCTCTGGTCTGAATGAGGAGATGATTGAGCCGGGGTGCGAGGAAGGCAAGAAAATTCAGGTGCGGGTGGCGTGGAACAGGGCTTGACCGCGCGGCAAGCGGGTGCCGGGCTGGGTGACGGCAAAGCCTGCGGCACGGGTCAGGTCAAGCACGGCATTCCGGTCGAAGTGATAGGGCGCGCGGGTGGGATGGGTCACGACGCCGTCGGGCTGACGCATGGGGCCCGCGTGTTCGGGCGGGGCCAGAAAGGTCGTGAAGAACAGCCGTTCCAATGCGGGGAAATTGGCGTGAAGCCGGGGCAGGGCCCGCGCCAGATAGGACAGGGGCAGATGGGTAAAGACGGCGAAACCCATGGCGTGGGTGATTGTGGCAGGCACACCGGGGAAGGCAAAATCGGCATCCGCGACCAGGTGCGACGGATCAAGGCGGGCGGGGTCGGAAAGCTCGGTGGCATGGCCCCTGGCCATGAGATCAGCCGATTGGTCGGTGGCCCAGTAGTGGCCGGGATCAAGATAGGGCACGGCCTTGCAACCCAGCCGCAAGGACCCCGCGCCGATATCCAGCAGGTGGTGGTGGGGTTGCATGCCGTGACCCAGCAGGATCGCCATCTGGGCGCGGCCGGTTTCATCCCAGCGCCCGCCGACGATGTCGCGGTGGCGGCCCCGCGCCAGCGCCTGATCATAAAAGCCGGGTTTGAGATAGGGCGAGATCGGGCGGGTCACAAGGCGTCATCCCAGCCGAAGCCGACAAAGCTTTCCTCGACCCCGCCAAGCTTGCGGTAACGGCCCAAGGCGGCGGTGTTGTCGGGTTCGGTGCCAAGCCAGACCCCGTCGCAGCCCCTTGCGCGGGCAAGGGCAAGGAGGTGGGTCAACAGGGCGGTGGCAATGCCTTGGCGCAGGTGGCTGTCGCGGGTTCCAACCTCGTTCACAAAAAGGGCGGGTTTCTTGTCAGGGTGCAAAAGCCGGGTGGCCGAAACCATGCCGACGGCATGGTCGCCGTCGAAGGCCAGCAGCAGGATGTGGCCGGGGTCGTTCAGGAAAGCGCGGGCCTGTTCGGGCCGGACCGGGTTGTCGAACAGGCCGGGGGGGACGGCCAGCAGCAGGTCGAGGTCGGGGGCGCGAAGTTCCCGGATCTGCATGGCGTGGCCTCAGGGCGTTGCGGCGTGGGTCGCAATGGCGAGGGCGAGGTCGGTGGCGCGCGCCATGTCCTGCACCGAAATCCATTCCAGCGGGCCGTGGATATCCTGCATCCCGGTGAACAGGTTGGGACAGGGCAGGCCCATTTCGGTCAGCCGCGACCCATCGGTGCCGCCCCGGATCGGCACCGAAATGGGGTCAAGGCCGATGGCGCGGGCGGCTTCCAGCGCCAGGGTGACGGGGGTCATGTCCTTTTCCAGCCAATAGCGCATGTTGCGGTATTGTGATTTGATCGTGACCGCAACCGTGGCGCGGGGATCGGTTGCGGCCACAGCGGCAGCGATCTGGCGCAAAAGTGCGCCTTGCGCGGCCAGGCCGTCCAATTCGTAATCGCGCAGGATGAATTTGAGCGTGACCTCCGAGGCCGTGCCGCCTTGTTCATAAAGGTGGATGAAGCCCTGGCGCCCGTCAGTCAATTCGGGGGTCTGGGCGGCGGGCAGCATGTGGATCAGCTTGGCGGCCAGGGTCAGGGCATTGACCATCTTGCCCCTGGCATAGCCCGGATGGGCCGAAACGCCGGTGATGGTGACCTGTGCCCCATCGGCCGAGAAGCTTTCATATTCGATCTCGCCCACGGCCCCGCCGTCAAAGGTAAAGGCGAAATCGGCCTTCATGTCCTTGGGCAGGCGCGGGTCGACGCCGCGGCCGATTTCTTCGTCCGGGGTGAAGGCGATGCGCAGGGTCGGGCGTTTGATCCGCGGGTTCGCCAGCAAGTGCCGGGCGGCGGTCATGAGGATGGCCACCCCAGCCTTGTCGTCGGCCCCCAGAAGGGTCAGGCCCGAGGCCGTGATGATGTCATGGCCGATCTTGGTGGCAAGATAAGGGTTGTGTTCAGGCGTCAGGGACAGGTTGGGATTGTCGGGAAAGCTGATCGCCCCGCCGTTATAGCCACGGATCATCCGGGGTTTCACGCCGGTCGCATTGAATTGCGGTGCCGTGTCGACATGGGCAAGAAAGCCTACGGTCGGGCCGGGCGCGGTGCCCGGAATGGTGGCCAGAACGGTGCCATATTCGGTCAGCTGCACGTCGGACGCACCGATCTGGGTGAGCTCGGATTTCAACAGGTTCAGGATATCAAGCTGAATGGCGGTTGAGGGCGAGCCTTGAGCCTCGTCATCAGACTGGCTGTCGATGGCGGCATAGCGGATCAGACGGGTGGCAAGTTCCTCGGTGAAATCGGACATGGGGCCTCCGGGGGTTTGAGGGGGAGTTGGGGCAAGGGGCGTGGGGATGTCAAGGTGCCCGCATGTGGGACATTTTGAAAATCCTTTATTTTCAAAATCTTATCGTTTCAAATTTGCCTTGTGGGAGGGTTTGGGGCGGGCAGGATGAGTATTTGGGAAAGGTCAAATCGGGCGGTTGTGCGGGCCTGGGGCGACGGATAAAGCGGTTCAAGTTCAAGTTCAAGTTCATGTCGAATCAGAATTCAAACCAAAAGTGTTTGAATTCTGATGCTTGATGTTTCAACAAAAACTTGAACCGCTCTAAGGTGCCAAGATGCGCGTTCTGGACAACATCATCAGCGACCGGGGATCGAAATACGCGGTCTCGGGCGGGGTGGCCGTGTCGGAGGCCGAGGCGCGGGCGCTGGTGGCAGAATTGTGCCGGGTCAAGAAATTCGCCAAGGCCACGCATCATTCCTGGGGGCTTTTGTGCGCCGAGGGGGCCTTGGCGCGCGATGACGGTGAGGCGGGGGCCGGGGCGGTGATCGTGCGGATGCTGGAGCGGGCGGGCTTGCGCGACCATGTGGTGGTGGTGACGCGGCGGTATGGCGGCAAGCATCTGGGCGGCGACCGGTTTCGCCATGTGCAGGAGGCGGTCCGGGTGTATCTGGCGGGGATGTGAGGGGGCGGGGGAGTCGCGCTGTCGCCCGACCTACGGGCAGATGTTGTTTGGGCGATTGGAAAAAGGGTCCGTGCAAGGGAGCCGCAACGGGCGGCGATGGTTCGGCGCCATCCCGACGTGCCATGGGGGATCAGTCCGGCTTTTTCGCCTTTGCCGCTGCTTTCAGCCGGGCCAGAAGGGTGGCCTTGTCGGGGGTTACCCCATGTTTGTCCTTGGGGGCGCCGCGCGGGTTTTGCGCGTCAAAGCGGGGGTTGCCTTTGGGATTGGCGGCGTTGCCGGATTTGGAATAATCCATGGTTGACTGGCTTTCTGGGGCGGTTGGGCAAAGATTTTTCGGCGAAAAATCTTCGGGGCAGGAATGGAAATCGCGCGCCTGCAAGGGGCGCGCGATTCATAGCAGATGTGGCGTGATCAGGCCAGCGAGGGGTCGATGGCCTTGCAGGCGGCGACCAGGCCTTTGACGGCCTCGACGGATTTGGCGAACATGGCCTGTTCGTCCCCGGTCATCTGGATTTCGACCAGGCGTTCGACGCCACCGGCCCCCAGGATCACCGGGACGCCGACATACATGCCCTCAAGGCCGAAGGCGCCTTTGACATAGGCGGCGACGGGCAGGAGGCGTTTTTGGTCCTTGAGATAGGCTTCGGCCATTTCGATGGCGCTGGCGGCGGGGGCATAGAAGGCCGAGCCGGTTTTCAAGAGGCCGACGATTTCGGCCCCGCCGTCACGGGTACGCTGGATGATGGCGTCCAGGCGGTCCTGCGTGGTCCAGCCCATCTTGACCAGATCGGGCAGGGGGATGCCGGCCACGGTGGAATAGCGCGCCAGCGGCACCATCGTGTCGCCATGGCCGCCCAGCACAAAGGCGGTGACGTCTTTCATGGACACGTTGAATTCGAGACTGAGGAAGTGGCGGAAGCGGCCCGCGTCCAGAACACCGGCCATACCGACGACCTTGTGATGCGGCAGGCCCGAAAATTCGCGCAAGGCCCAGACCATCGCGTCCAAGGGGTTGGTGATGCAGATGACAAAGGCGTTCGGCGCATGGGCCTTCAACCCCTCGCCCACGGCTTTCATCACCTTGAGGTTGATGCCCAGAAGGTCATCGCGGCTCATCCCCGGTTTGCGGGGCACGCCAGCGGTGACAATGCAGACATCTGCCCCGGCGATATCGGCATAGGAATTGGCGCCTTTCAGGTTGGCGTCAAAGCCTTCGATCGGGCCGGACTGGGCGATGTCAAGTGACTTGCCCTGTGGCGTGCCTTCGGCGATGTCAAAAAGGATGATGTCGCCCAGTTCCTTGATGGCGGCGAGGTGGGCAAGCGTGCCCCCGATCTGTCCGGCACCAATCAGCGCGATCTTCGGTCTGGCCATGATATCTCTCCAGCTTGGTTAATTCGTTTGGGCGGATGGCTAAGCCCAAAATCGCGGTCAGCGCAAGCCCGCTGCGCTGCGGCACCGTGAAGATCATGGTGGAAGGATTGTGATTGCGTTAACAGGGGCGAAAAAAGGGCGGAGGGCGGCATGAGTGGCTGGGAATTCTGGGCGGTGGCCGTGATCGCGGCCTGGCTGACCGGCATGGGCAAGGGCGGGTTGCCGATAGTCGGCACGCTGACGGTGCCGGTGCTGTTGCTGGTGATGACTTCGCCCGTGGCGGCGGCGGGGTTGATGCTGCCGGTCTATGTCATCTCGGACTGGTTCGGACTTTATGCCTATCGCAAGGAGTTCGACAAGCGCGTGCTGTTGATCGCCAGTGTGGCGATGACCATCGGGGTGGGGATCGGCTGGGCGACGGCGAAACTGATCCCGGAAAACTGGGTGACGGTGCTTGTCGGGGTGATTTCGGTCGCTTTTGCGTTGAACCAGTTGCTGCGCAAGGCCGTCCTGGCCGAACCGAAGCGGGCCGAATGGGGCAGCGGGCTGTTCTGGTGCACGATTGCGGGGTTCACGAGCTTTGTCAGCCATACCGGCGGGCCGCCCTATCAGGTGTGGACGCTGCCGCTGGGCATGAGGAAGGCGGTGTTTGCCGGCACCTCGACCATCGCGTTCACCTATATCAACGCGATCAAGCTGGTGCCCTATTTCCAGTTGGGCCAGATCAATCCGGGATCATTGAAAGTGGCGGCCATGCTGATGCCGATTGCGGCGGCAGCGGTGTTTTTCGGTGTCTGGGTCGTCAAGCGGCTGCCGGAAAAGCTGTTCTTCCAGATCGTCACCTGGTCGTTGCTGCTGATCGGGCTGCAACTGATCTGGAAGGGGTTGCAGAGCTAAAGCGTGTCTGGTTTCGATTGAATCGAAAATCGCTGCCTCTCGCCAAGGCCCGAACGCGATTTTCGATAAGAGTGTTTCCATAAAAACCAGACACGTCTAGGCCGGATCGCCCTTGGCGGGCAGGGTGTCGGCCGTCATTTCGAAATTGTTGCCCGCGGCCACAAGGCAGGTCATGCCGGTGGGCAGGGTGACCGTCAGGGTCCAGGTGCCGGTATCATCGGCGGCATAAACCTCCATCACGGTATTGTCCTGGGCCAGGCCAATGCTGCGGCGCACTTCGCCAAACTGGTCGGCCAGGCTTTTGGCCACGACATCATGGCCGGCGCATTGCGGTGCGGCGCGCCCCGCGGCGGGCAGCAGGAAAAATCCGGCCAGGCCAAGCGACAGGGCAAACAGGGTTCTTTCCATATTCTGCCTTTCCGGGTC
>JAYSWK010000494.1:0-3342 GCA_043718085.1 Rhodobacterales bacterium | reverse complement strand
ATGTTGGCAATGGTGGCGCGGTCGGCCAGGGGCAGATGATCCAGGCCCGGCCCGTAGAATTCGACGAATTTGCTGACCACGCCGTGTTTGCGCAGCATTTGCACGACCTTGAGGACAAGGTCGGTGGCGGTGGTGCCTTCGACCATCTGGCCGGTCAGCTTGAAGCCGACAACCTCGGGGATCAGCATGGACACGGGCTGGCCTAGCATCGCCGCCTCGGCCTCGATCCCGCCGACGCCCCATCCCAGAACCGCCAGGCCATTGACCATGGTCGTATGGCTGTCGGTGCCGACCAATGTGTCGGGATAGGCCACCATCGCGCCGTTCTGATCCGTGTCGGTCCAGACGGTCTGGGCCAGGTATTCCAGATTGACCTGATGGCAGATCCCGGTGCCGGGCGGCACGACCCGAAAGTTGTTGAACGCCTTCTGGCCCCATTTCAGAAAGACATAGCGTTCCATGTTCCGCTCATACTCGCGGTCGACATTGGCCTGAAAGGCGCGCGGCGTGCCGAATTCGTCGATCATCACCGAATGGTCGATGACCAGGTCCACCGGGGCCAGGGGGTTGATGGCCTGGGGGTTGCCGCCAAGGCCGATGATGCCGTCGCGCATCGCGGCCAGATCGACCACGGCGGGCACGCCGGTAAAGTCCTGCATCAGCACGCGGGCCGGGCGATAGGCGATCTCGCGCGGGTTGCGCCCGCCCTGCTGGCCCCAGGTCGAAAAGGCGCGGATGTCGTCCAGCGTGACGGTCTTGCCATCCTCGTACCGCAGCATGTTTTCCAGCACGACCTTAAGTGCCGCAGGCAGGCGGGCGAAATCGCCAAGCCCGGCCTTCTGGGCGGCGGGAATGGAATAATAGGACAGGGTCTGTCCGGCAGCGGTCAGGCTGGCTCGGGTCTTGGCGCTGTCATGGCCAACGGTGACGGTCATCTTTGCCTCCATCTGAGGGAATTGCGCGGCCCGGGGCCGGATATCGGCGCTGGGCGAGAATCATTCGGGTTGCACCCATGATTGTATGCCATTGTATGCCGAACATCCAGAGCCTGACTGTGCGGCATCATTTACACAGATTGCGAGAAAACTGCCACGATTTGGTGAACAGATCATGACCTTTCAATCGCTAAACCTTGATTGGCGGTCAACTTCGCGCTTCGCTACAAGACGGGAACCGACGAAAAGGAAAGTTCCAGATGCAGCGGATCATTGCAAGCGCCCTTGCCGGGCTAAGTCTGTTACTTTCAGGAGAGGCCATGGCGCAGGGGGCTTCGGGCACGGTGGTCGAGCTTTACACGTCGCAGGGCTGTTCGTCCTGCCCGCCGGCGGACGCCTATCTGACCAAGCTGGCGGCAGAGCCGGGGGTCATTGCCCTGGCCCTGCATGTCGATTACTGGGATTACATCGGCTGGGAAGATGTCTTTGGCAGTGCACAGTTCAGTGACCGGCAGCGCGCCTATGCCCATGCCAGCAACAGCAAGACAATCTACACCCCGCAAATGATCGTCCAAGGGGTCGATCAGGCCGTGGGCAGCGATCCTGAAACCGTGGCCGGGCTGATCCGCCGTCACCAATCCGCCGATCACATGGTCGTGCTGCAACTGATGCGCAAAGGGGATCAGGTGGCGATCCGCGCCTCGGCCCAGGTGGCGCTGGACGGGCCTTTGGTGGTGCAGTTGGTCCGCTATCTGCCCCAGGCCAAGGTTGCGATCGAGCGGGGCGAGAATGCCGGCCGCACGATTGTCTATTCCAATATCGTCACCTCTTGGGCGCGGATCGGCGAATGGTCGGGTGCGGATGATCTGGAGATGACAGTGCCCGCGCCGGGTTCGGATGCGGTGGTGGTCATCTTGCAGCAAGCCGGGCCGGGGATGATCGTGGCGGCTTCGGCGCTGAAATAGCGGTCGGGCCGGACCCGGCGCTATTTCCAGCGCCGATGCACCCAGAACCATTGACCGGGATGGGCGCGCACCTGGGCTTCCAGCGAGTTGTTCAGAGACTGGGTCATTTCGGCAGCCGTGCTATGGGCAATGGCCGGTTCGATCAGCAGGTCGAAATGCAAGCCGTCCGGTTGGCGGATGCCATAGACCGGCACCAGAAGGCAGTTGTATTTCAGCGCCAGTTCGGCGGCGGACAGGGCGGTCAGGGCGCGGTGGCCCAGAAAGGTCAGCGCCGCACCTTGGTGCATGTGCTGGTCGATCAACATGCCAAGCGCCCCGCCGCGCCGCAGATGGGTGACAAGCTCCATCAACCCACGACGGCCGCGGGCAAACAGGGGTTCGGAAACCGCACGGATGGTGGCCGCGAAATGGCGGTCGAAATAGGGATTGCGCTGCGGGCGGTAAAGCGCGCCCACGGCGATCCCGCGTGAGGCCAGAACGGCGCGGGCTATGTCGTGATTGCCGAAATGGCCGGACACAAGGATCACCCCGCGCCCGTCCGAGCGGGCTTGCAGGATCTGGTCCAGGCCCATGCCCAGCAGTTTGGAGCCTGCCACCTCGGCCTTGAAGGCGCGGGGCGAATACAGCTCTGCCAGGGTGCGCCCGACATTGTCCAAGACGTCATGGGTCAGTTCGGCCACCCGTTCGGGGGGAAGGTCGGGCCAGATCAGGGCCAGATTGTCCCGCACCCGGGCGCGATACCCCGCCACCGGCCCGATCAGGTTGCGCATCAGCCAGCCGCTGAAGGCGACGCGCTGGCGGTAAGGCAACAGTTTCAACGCCCCGATCAGCCCTGTCGACACCAGATTTTCGGCATAGGCCAGGGGCAGAAAGAAGGGCGATGAGGTCTTGGGCACTGAGGGCAAGCCGGGTTATGGGTGGGTCGCGTCGGCCTGGCCGGCCAGGGTGGCCTGCCGGGTTTCCTGCCACCAGACATAAAGGCCCGCAGCGGCGATCACAAGCGCACCGAGCAGGGTGAAAAGATCCGGCCAACTGGCAAAGACCACGATCGACCAGACCGTGGCAAAAACCATGTCCAGATAACCAAAGGGCGCCATGGCCCCGGCTTCGGCCATGGAATAGGCGCGGATGATGAAAAGCTGCGCCAGGGCGCCTGTTGCGCCCAGGGCCAGAAAGGCGGGCAGGTCGATCAAGGCGATAGGTTGCCAATAGAAGGGCAGGACCGCCGTGGTCAGGATCGTGCCAAAGGCCGCGGCATAGATCATGGCGGCCCAGGGCGTTTCGCGGCTGCCGACAAGGCGGGTCAAAAGCATGTTGGCGGCATAACAAAAGGCGCAGATCATGGGCAGGACAGCCGCAAGCGTGAACACGCCCGACCCCGGACGGGTCACGATCAGCGCACCGACCATGGCGGCAAGCACACCGATGATGCGGTGCAGACC
>JAYSWK010000493.1:0-3347 GCA_043718085.1 Rhodobacterales bacterium | reverse complement strand
GCCATCACCTCGACCGCCTTCAGCCCATCCGCGATCTGACCCTCGAAGGTCGTGTCGGCAAAGCTGCCCTCGCTTTCACCCGATCCGCGGAAGTCGATGCGCAGGCTGGCATAGCCTTCGGCCGCCAAAAGCCGCGCGGTGCGGGAAAACACACCCTCTTCGGTGGTGGCGATGGGCAACTCGTTGCGGGTCCCGGTAAAGCCGTGGAACAGCAGCACCACGGGCGCAGGCCCCCCTTCGGGCAGCGAAAGGGTGCCCACAACCTTGCCTCCCTGACTGTCGAAAGTGATGACTTCTTCGCCCGCAAGCGCCGCAATCGGCAGCCCGATTGCCAGGACCGTCCCCAACACTGCATGCGTCAGTTTCATGTCACCCTCCATGGCCGGAAAACCCCAAGCATAGGCGTATCTGGTTTTCGATTCAACCGGAACGCGACACGCTTCAGGCGTGGGGTGCAGATCCGGTCAACGATTCGGGCTTGCCGGCGCCTCAGACCCACTCGCCCTCGAAGTCCTTGGGCACCAGGATGTGCTGGCGGTTGCTGCGGGCGATGTCGTCGGCCCTTTGCACCCCGGTCAGGGCCATGGTGATGTCCAGCTCTTTCTGGATCACCTCCAGCGCCGCGGTCACACCCGCCTGACCCATGGCCCCCAGCCCATAGATATAGGACCGCCCGATATAGGTGCTTTTGGCCCCCAGCGCCAAGGCCTTGAACACGTCCTGGCCCGAGCGGATGCCGCCGTCCAGATGCACCTCGACCTTGTCGCCCACGGCCCGCAGGATCGAGGGCAGCATCCGTATCGACGACAGCGCCCCGTCCAGTTGCCGCCCGCCGTGGTTGCTGACAATGATCGCATCCGCACCGAAATCGGCGGCGATGCGGGCGTCGTCGGGGTCGTTGATCCCCTTCAGGATCAGCTTGCCCCCCCATTGGTCGCGGATGCGCGCGATCTTGGACCAGTCCAACTGGGGGTCGAACTGGCTGTTGGTCCAGGACATCAGCGAGCCAAGGTCATCGACCCCCTTGGCATGGCCCACGATGTTGCGGAACGTGCGCCTTTTGGTGCCCAGCATGCCCAGCGACCATCCCGGCTTGGTCATCATGTCCAGGATGTTGGGCAGGGTCAGACGCGGGGGCGCGGACAGGCCATTCTTCAGATCCTTGTGGCGCTGGCCCAGGATCTGCAGATCCAGCGTCAGCACCAGCGCAGAACACCCCGCCTTGCGAGCCCGTTCGATCGCCCGGTCCACAAAGCCTTCGTCCTTCATCACATAAAGCTGGAACCAGAACGGCGCGGTGGTGTTTTCGGCAATATCCTCGATCGAGCAGATCGACATGGTGGACAATGTGAAGGGCACGCCAAAAGCCTCGGCCGCCCTGGCCGCCTTGATCTCGCCATCCGCACATTGCATCCCCGTCATGCCGACCGGGGCCAGCGCCACCGGCATCGAAACCTTCTGGCCGATCATCGTGGTTTCGGTCGTCCGGCCGGTCATATCCACCGCAACCCGCTGGCGCAGACGGATCTTCTGAAAGTCGGTCGTGTTTTCGCGGAAGGTCTGCTCGGTATAGGACCCGGATTCGGCATAGTCGTAAAACATCTTCGGCACGCGCTTTTTGTGCAGGCGTTTCAGGTCGTCGATGCTGGTGATCATGGTCATTTTGGGCGGCTCCTTGCGGCTTTGGGCACAGCTCTAGCCCCGCCATGGCACGATGGCAATTGGTCAGGCCTTCTCGACGGCCCGGGCAAAGCGGCGGTCGGGCACGACCCAGAGGACGGCCACCACGGCGATCAGCACCAAGGATATCACCGGGGCGAAAAACGCCAGCGGGATGGCCGCCAGATAGGCCGCAAGCGACACCTTGCCCTTGATGTCACTGCCCAAGGCACGGGCGAAATCGCTGTCCTTGCCATGCTGGGCAATCAGCGCAAAGACCAGCAAAGTATAGGCCACCGCGCACATCGTCAGATCGAAGGCATAAAGCGCCACCGGGATGCTGCCCAATTCGTTCTCGCCCACCAGACCCGTGGCAAAGGGCATGAGCGACAGCCAGAACAACAGATGCAGATTGGCCCACAGCACCCAGCCCCCGACATGCTTGACCGCATGGAACATGTGGTGGTGGTTGTTCCAATAGAGGCCGACATTCACGAACGACAACACATAGCACAGAAAGACCGGGACCAGCGGTTTCAACATGGCCAGGTCATGGCCATGCGGCACTTTCAACTCCAGCACCATGATGGTGATGATGATGGCGATGACGCCATCCGAAAACGCCTCGATCCGGCCCTTGGTCATGCTTCCCCCCTGTTTGCGCTTGGGCCAGAGTGGCATCGCGCCTACCGGGTTTCAAGCCACGAATGCGCGGCCGTGCGGGGCGTCGCACCCCTGTGAAAGCCGCACCTGCCGTGCTAGGCTTGCGGGCACTTCTGTTGCCGACAAGGATGTTCCAGCCCCGCAGGAGATTGCCCATGTCCCCCCTTCAGACCCAGCTTCAGGCCGTGCTTGACCGCTATGTCGCCGCCTATGTCGCCAAGGATGCAATCGGCTGTTCGTCGATCTTTCTGCCGGACGGAGTGATCTATTCGACCTATGGCCCGCCCGCCCTTGGCCGCGATGCCATTGCGGCCCAGCACCGCGAATGGGTCAATTATGGCGGCAAGCACAAGACCGTGCTTATTCAGGACATGGGCGGCAGCGGCGACACCGCCTGGTGCCTGGCGCGATATTCCGAAGGCGAGGCTGCGGGCAACGGCATGGCGCTGATCGTGTTCGGGCGCACCCCCGACGGCGACTGGCTGGTGTGCAAGTGCAGCATGACCGGTCTGGACTGAAGCGTGTCGCATTCAACCAGATAGGCGACAAAGGGGCGGGCTGTCGCCGGGCTGTCCCAGTCCGCGCCCCCCAGTCCGCGCATCAGGTTCAGCCAAGCCCCGTCACGTCAGCTTGATGCAGAAATGCTTTTTGACCGGCTTTTCGATCTTCCAGGTGCCTTTGAAGCCCGGCTCGACCGCAAAGCCATCCCCAGGGCGCAACGTGACCGGGGCACCGCCATCGGGCGTGATGGTGATCTGGCCTTCGATCAGATGGACGAATTCGTAGAACTTGTAGGTGGCATGCCAGGTGCCCGGCTGCGCCTCCCACGTGCCGCTGATGACGCTGCCGTCGATCGATGTGTGCTGCACCCAGGTTTTCATGCTGGGGGTGCCCTCGATCTTGGTCCAGCCCTCCAGATCGGTCAGCATCGGCTCGGGTCCGGGGCTAGGAAAGCGGAAAACCATATCGCTCATGTCAATCCTTTCAGGATGTCGCTTGCGGGATGGGCCTGTTGTAGAAAGCGC
>JAYSWK010000492.1:0-3349 GCA_043718085.1 Rhodobacterales bacterium | reverse complement strand
TGTGTCCTTTCTAAAAACCGATCGAGGAAAGATAGGCGCGGTTCGCCCGCGCGTCATCCACGGGCGAAGTTGTGCCAGCGGGGTCACAATCCTGCTCGACGGTACACCAGCCTTCAAAGCCCGCGTCCAGCAGGATCTGACGGACGGCCGCGAAATCGACATCGCCCTTGCCAAGGTTGCAAAAGATGCCCTGACCGCAGGCGTCGTAGAACCCGGTGCGGCTTGCGACGGCCTTTGCTTTGACAACGGGGTCGATGTCCTTGAAATGCATATAGGAAATGCGCCCGATATGGCGGCGCATGAAGGCCACGGGGTCATAGCCCGCATAGGAATGATGCCCGGTGTCGAAGCAGATTTTCAACAGCTTCTCGTCGGTTTCGGAGAGCAGCCGCTCCAGTTCCGGTTCAAAGTCGATGAAACCTGCCGCATGGGCATGGATGCCGACGGTCAGGCCGTGGTCCACCCCGATGCGGGCCACCTCGCGGATACGGTCGGTGAAGGCGCGCCATTCATCGGGGGCCATCTGCTCTGCCTCCGCCGCACGGCCAGCGGTGGGCGCGCGGCGGGGCGAGATGCTGTCGATCAGCACCAGATGCTGGGCGCCATGCGCCACCAGCGCCTTGCAGGTGCGCCGGGCGGCGTCCTGAACCTCGTCCCAGGCGGCGGGGTCGTGGAAAGGGCGGAAGACCACGCCGCCGATCAGCGTCAGGTCATGTTCGGCCAGGCCTTCGGCCAGCACGGCGGGGTCCTCGGGCATGAAACCGATCGGCCCAAGTTCGATCCCCTTGTAGCCCGCCGCAGCACAGTCCAACAGGACGCGGCGCCACGAAGGGTTGCGGGGATCGTCTGCGAATTCGACACCCCAGGAGCAGGGCGCATTGCCGATACGGATCATGAAGGAACCTCTTGCCAAGTGCCGCTGGCCGCAGAGGACCGGGCTGCCGCGATGATGCGCGCGACGGCAAGGCCATCCGCGAAGGTCGGCCAGACGGGCTGGCCGGTTTCGATCGCCCGCAGAAAATCGCGCGCCTCGATGATGATCTGGTCGTTGTAACCCGTGCCATGGCCGGGGCCCTGGGAAAAGGGCAGGTAGTCGGGATGGGCGGGGCCGGCCAGGATTTTGGTGAAGCCGCGCTCGGCCTCGGGGCCTTCGGCACGGTAGAGCCACAGCGCGTTCTGATCCTCTTGATCAAAACGCAATGCACCCCTTGTTCCCGTGATTTCATAGGCATAGCCCATCTTGCGCCCCAGGGCCACGCGGCTGAAGCTGAGATGCCCCATGGCCCCATTGCGAAACCGGCACAGAAACTGGCCGATATCATCGTTGACCGCACGCCCATCGGTGCCCGGGCGGTCGGGATGAAAGGCACCGATATCGGCGGTCAGGCGGGTGATCGGACCGACCAGCGCAAGGGCCGCATTGACCATATGCGGGGCAAGGTCGCCCATCGTGCCATTGGCCTCGCCAAAGTTGCGCCAGGTTGCGGGGCGGGCGGGGTCGGCGTCGAAATCCTCGGTATGTTCGCCGCGGAACCACATGATCTTGCCCAGGGTGCCACTGGCCACCAGGTGACGCGCATATTGCGAGGCCGGGGTGCGGATATAGTTGAAACCCACCATATTGGCGACGCCCGACTTGGCTGCTGCCGCCGTCATGGCAACCGCATCCTCCAGCGTCGCCCCCAGCGGCTTTTCACACAGCACGGGCTTGCCCAGCGCAAAGGCTGCCTCTGAAATGGCGCGGTGGGTGTCCTGGGTCGAGGCGATGACAATGGCCTCGACCCGTGGATCGGCGACCAGCACCCGCCAGTCGGCGGTAGCACGGGCAAAGCCATAGGCCGCGCGGTAGCGGTCGGCACTGACCTGCGTCGTGGCGGCGACCATCTCGAGGCGCGGACGCAAACCGGTGTCAAACACCGCCCCCACAGCGGACATGGCCACGGCATGGGCCTTGCCCATGTAACCGCCCCCGATGATGCCGATGCCGATGTCGCGCATCCCTGGTCCTTTTCATGTTTGCAACCGGTTGCAAAAGCTGTAACCTACCACACAAGGCCAGGTCAATCTGGGATTAGTGGCACAATGCAAAAGCTGTGGCAAAGAATGGCGCTGAACCGCTTTGCGGTGTTGGGGCGGGTGGGGATGGACCTCTATGCCGACCCGCCGGGCACGCGGGTTGAAATGGCGCGCGGCTTCACCACGGCTTTGGGCGGATCGGCGGGCAATATCGCCGTGGCCCTGGCGCGGCAGGGGGCCCAGGCGGCGCTGATTGCCAAAGTGTCCGACGATCCGGTGGGCCAGTGGTGCCTGCGGGAACTGGCAGAATATGGCGTGGATTGCGCCCATGTCACCCCGCTGGGCGGGCAGGCGCGCAATTCGCTGGCCGTGACCGAAACAAGGGCAGACGACTGTCAGGTCGTGCTGTACCGCAACGGGGCGGCCGATCTGGGCTTGATGAAAAGCGATGTGGAGGCGATTGATTTTCGTGACATTTCCGCCCTGATCGTCACTGGAACCGCGCTGGCAAGCGACCCCTCGCGCAGCGCGACCTTGCATGCCATGGCGCAGGCGCGCGCCATGGGGGCGCTGACCGTGCTGGATGTCGATTACCGCGCCTATTCCTGGGCCTCACAAGACGAGGCGCGCGCGGTCTGCCTGGCCGCAGCAAAGGGCTGCGACATCACCGTCGGCAATGATGTGGAATTTGATCTGATGGCGGGTGGCGACGGCCGCGCGCTGGCTGCGCGTCTGGCGCAGGACCATCTGTTCAGCGTCTACAAGATGGGCGCGGCGGGGTCGCTGACCTTTACCACCGACTATCAGTTCAGCACCAAAATCTTCCCGGTCAAGGCGCTGAAACCCATGGGGGCCGGCGATGGTTTCATGGGCGGGCTGATGGCGGGACTGGCGCAGGGTGCCATCCTGGAAACGGCCGTGGCGCGCGGCGCTGCAACCGCCGCGATCATCGTGGCGGGCATCGGCTGCGCCCCGGCGTCACCCAACCGCAATGAATTGAATGCCTTTTTGGCTGCGAGAGGACATCATGCACCTGGCCCCGTTTGACAATCAGAACCGCGCGATTTTTCAGGCTGGCAATGCCCTGGTGCCGCTGGCCTATTTCAACATCGTCAAGCTGCGGGCGGGCGAAAGCTTTGCCTCGCAGGTGCCGGGATATGAAACCTGCATCGTGCCCGCCACGGGCACGGTGGATGTGGATACCGACGGCCAAAGCTTTCAAAGCATCGGCCTGCGCCGCGCCAATGTCTGGGACGCCGAGCCCGAGGGCGTCTATGTGCCGACGGGGGCGGTCGCGCATATCACTTGCCGGGCCGATGCCGAGGTTTTCATC
>JAYSWK010000491.1:0-3362 GCA_043718085.1 Rhodobacterales bacterium | reverse complement strand
ACATCCCCCGGCACCAGCTTGGCGGGCAGGTTATAGATGCCGCGGATCGACGGGTCCCAGACCCCGCCGCCCGACCAATAGTTCACCGCCGAAAAGATCGGGTCGATATAAAGGGCGAAAAGACAGCCCAGCACCACGCCGAACAGCGTCCCCAGCACCCCGGTGAACGCCCCGCACAGAAAGAACACCCGCAGGATCGACCCTTCCGTCAGCCCCATCGTGCGCAGGATGCCGATGTCGCGGCCCTTGTTCTTGACCAGCATGATCAGGCCAGAGACGATGTTCATGGCGGCAATCAGCACCAGGATCGACATGATGATGAACATTACATTGTCCTCGACCGTCAGCGCCCGCAGGAAGGATCCCGAACTGTCGCGCCAGGTCCAAAGCAGCGCATCCGGCCCGCCCGCCTGCACCAGGGCGGCGGCATAATCGTCCACCAGATCGGGGTCCTTGACCATGACCTCGAACTCATCGGCCAGCCCGTCCTTGTTGAAATAGCTTTGTGCCTCGGCAAAGGGCATGTAGATGCGCGTCTCGTCGATGTCATAGCGCCCGGCGGTAAAGATATAGACCACCTCATAGGCGCTGACCCGGGGCGAGGTGCCAAGCGCCGTCTTGATCCCCTGGGGCGAGATCAGGCGCACCCGGTCGCCCAGACCCACCCCCAATTCCCGCGCCAGTTGCGACCCCATGGCGATGCCGCTGTCAAAGGCCGCGATGTCGCCCTCGGCCCCCGATCCGACACCGATGCGTGGGATCGTGGCCAGATCACCGGCGCGCATCCCGTAAACCTGCGCGCCCCGCGTCTCGGCCCCGGCGGCCGCCATGACCTGCCCCTTGATCAGCGGGGCCGCCCGCGTCACACCCGCAATGGCCGCCAGCCGCCCGGCAATCGCGTCATAATCGGAAAATCCCCGCACCAGATTGTCCGCCGCGTCCAGATGCCCGGTCGAATAGACCGTGACATGGGCATTGGCCCCCAGAATGGTATCGACAAACTCGGCCCGGAACCCCGCACGCACCGCCAAAGTGGCGATCAGCGCGAATACCGCCAGCGTAATGCCGATCAGGGAAATCCAGGTCATCACCGACACACCGCCCTCGGCCCGCCTGCTGCGCAGATAGCGCCAGGCGATCATGAATTCGAACGGGGCAAAGGGGGGTGTCGTGGCCATGGCTCTACTCGCTTTTGGCCGGACCATGGGGGAAAGCGGGCATGGGGTCAATGCGGCCCCATGCGCGGGTCGGCTGACTGGCGGGCCACCGCGCGTGGCAACCCGCCTTCAGATCAGAACAGGAAATTGGCCGCGTTGTTCATCTCGGCCACGGTCGAATTCAGGATCAGAACCTCGGCCGTGCCACAGGTCAAAAGCACAGAGGTGCCAGCTTGGGCAAAGGTGATGCTGGCCAACGAGGCCGCATTGGTGAAATGGATCTTGTCGGTCAATTCGACAAAGTCCGTGACCCGGTCCCGCCCACCGCCGGGACTGAATTCGAACGTGTCGGCATCAGCACCGCCGGTCAAAGTATCGATGCCGTTGCCGCCGATCAGCCTATCCGCCCCGGCCATCCCCACCAGGCTGTCCGCGCCATTGCGCCCCTCCAGCCTGTTGGCCACATCATTGCCGGTGAACTTGTCGCCTTGGGCCGAGCCTATCATGGTTTCAAAGCCGCTCAGCGCGACCTCACCCGTGCCCAGGGCCTGAATCTGGCCGCGCTGTGCCAGCGAGATGGTCACGCCCGCGGTTGCTGCACCGAAATCCAGCGTGTCGATCCCATCGCCACCGCGCAGATCGTTCACCTCTCCCGCGCCCACCGAGGTCAGGCGCAGCACATCGTCGCCCTTGCCGAAATGGCCATATTCCACCGTGTTACCCGAGGCAATCGTGACGCGGTCAATTCCGTCCCAGGTATACAGCGTGCCGACATAGCTGTTCACCGTCACCTGGTCGGCGCCTTTGCCGGTCAGCACCCAGGTCGCTCCGCCATTCAGCGTAAGGGTAGAGGAGGAAACGCCATCGACTTGCAACGACCCAACATACCCCGTCGCATTGATCACATGCACCCCACCATCGCCCGACAGCACCACTTGCTGAATGCCGCCCGCCCCGATGTTCAGCGTGTTGTTGCCGCCAAAGGAATAATAGCTTTCCACATTGCCATTCGCCGTGGTCAGCACATTGTTGCCGCCGTCCAGTTTCATGCTGAAGATGCGGGCGCTGCCGTTCAGCGTCACGATATCATCGCCGCCGCTACCCCGCAGCAAGTCTATGATTGAATTGGTGGCCAAAGTGACCGTATTGGTGCCCTCGTTCAAATCTGCCAGGCTGACATGCCCGCCGTTGCCCAGTTTCAGCGTGTCATTGCCCTCATAGGCCAGCAAGATGCCCACATCACCGCTGCCGACATCGACCACATTGTTGCCGCTGCCCAGCGCCATGCTTTGCACCCGGCCCGTGGTAATCGTCACCGTGTCCTTGCCCTCATAGGCGGTCAGCGCATTGATATAGCCCGCAGCCAGCGAAACAGTGTTGACCCCGTTGCCCAAGACAACCTGATCGGCATGCGCCGTTCCCTTCAACATCAACGTGTCGTTGTTGCCACCAAGCTGCATCTGTTCGACCGCGGCCCCGGTCAACAGCGTCACCGTGTCCTTGCCATTGCTGACCCCTATGCTGCGCACATCGCCGCCGATAGTGATGGCATTGACGTCGGCGTTGTTGCTGTACATCGTTATGCCGCCGACAAATCCGGCCCCGGTCGTGACCGAGTTGTTGCCCGAGCCAAGACTGATCTGGTCAACTTCGCCCTGAACGGTAACGGTGTCGTTCCCGTTCCCGGCGATCAAGGTCCCAACAAAACCGGTGCCACCAACGTAGGAATTGTCGCCGTCGCCAAGGGCGATATGACCGATCCCGCCGCTGCCGCCGCTCACGGTATCATTGCCGTTGTTCAAGACGACGGTTCCCGCCCCGGCGCTGCCAAAGGTAATGTTCGTCCCACCCGCGCCGTCGATCCAAAACATCTTCAATGTTTCCACATAGGTCGTCGTCAGGTTGACTGCCCCGCCTATTCCCGAAAGGCGCAGCGTCTCGACATTCCGCTGCAAACCGTCCAGCGCATCGACGATGTTTGTCATGGCCCAGCCGCCGAGATGCAGGTTCCCGACATTCCAGCCGCCGCCCTGAAAGGTCAGGAAGAAAGTATTGACGACCGGCCCATCGCCGCCCCACACGTCGACGCTCGACAGATAGCCGTTCCCGGCCCAATTGAAATCGGTCCCGTCCAGATTGAAACTGGTCACCCCGTCCAACGTTGCCGCAAATGTTGTTCCAGCCATGGTTTTTCCCCAAAAAAAA
>JAYSWK010000050.1:0-2417 GCA_043718085.1 Rhodobacterales bacterium | reverse complement strand
TCGGCACCAACGAGGCGATGATCAGGGCGATCTACGGCACGCCGCTGCAATGGGTCGTGATGTTCGCGCCCCTGGTCATGGTCATGGTGATCATGGGCATGATCAACCGCCTGTCGGTCGCTGCGGCCCAGTTGATGTTCTATGTCTATGCCGCTCTGGTGGGTCTGTCGCTGTCCTTCATCTTCGTGGCCTATACCCAGACCTCGATTGCCGAAACCTTCCTGGTCACAGCCATCGCCTTTGCTGGCCTGTCACTATACGGCTACACGACCAAGCGCAGCCTGTCGGCCATGGGGTCGTTCATGGTAATGGGCCTGATCGGTCTGATCGTGGCGTCGATCGTCAATATTTTCCTGCAATCGGGCGCACTGTCCTTTGCCATTTCGGCCATCGGCGTGATCATCTTCGCTGGCCTGACCGCCTGGGATACCCAGAAGATCAAGACGGATTATGTGGCCCATGCCCAGATGGGCGACAGCGATTGGTTGGGCAAATCGGCGATCATGGGCGCGCTGACCCTCTATCTCGACTTCATCAACATGTTCATGTTCCTGTTGCGCTTCATGGGCAGCAGCCGGGACTGAGCCTGATAGAAGCCAAGACGATGGGCCGGGATTTCCCGGCCCTTTTGGCATTCTGCGACGCGAGGGCCCGAGATGGCCGGGCACGGCCGCCTTTGCGGGCCACATGCGTCGTTTCGCACCGGCAGCGCGCCACGCCCTGACCCCCAAATGAAAAACCGCGCCCTGGGGCGCGGCTTGAACAGGATTGTCAGGCAGGCCAGATCCTACTTGATCTTGCCTTCCTTGTATTCCACATGCACCCGCTTGACCGGGTCATATTTGTTGACCGTCATCTTTTCGGTCATGGTGCGGGCGTTCTTCTTGGTGACATAGAAGTGCCCGGTGCCAGCCGTCGAGTTCAGACGGATCTTGATCGTCGCCGGTTTGGCCATGGTCGTCTCTCCTGCAGCGGGGCCGCACCGCAGCCCCGTGAAATCCTTGAAGCCGCCTTTTAGCCGCCCCGCACGCAGAGTCAACCGCAATCGGCGTGAAAAGTCGCCCCCGCTCAGCCGCGCTGAAAGACGATCACGGTTGCCGGGTATTCCTGGTCGCCCGTGCGGTCCAGAACCTGCGCGACCCGGCCCAGATCGCCACACGCTTCGCCCAGAATGCGGATCACCGCGTCCCGCGTGGCACCAAACGGGTCCAGCACATTCGACGACTTGGGCATATGGCCGCGCGTGTGGTCAATCAGCAGCCAGCCGCCGGGCTTCAGGCACCTGGCCCAGGCGGCAAACGCCTTGCCCGGGTCATAGGCATGGTCCCAAGAGTTGGAATAGACGAAATCTGCCCTGGCCTCCCAGTCAGGATTGTCGTCATGGAAATCCCATTGCACGGTGTTTTCGAACTGGGTGGCGGTTTCAGAGATGTCGGTGCCGATGATATTGGCCCCTTCCAGCCTTTTGCGAAACCAGGCCTGCTCCTTGCCGCGCCGCACGCCATGGCACAGGCCAAAGGTGGGTTTGCAGCCTTGATCCTTGATCCATTCGGCCAGATGGAAAATATGGGACTTCTTGACGAACTGGGCGGCCAGCTTGGCCTTGTTGCCCTCTTCCTGAACCATCCGGTAGGTTTCATAATCGTCATACAGGTGCTGAACAAAGCCCTCGCCCTCTTTGACCGTCGTCGTGGTCAACCCCGAAACCTGCTCCATCGCCCGCTTGAACATGCCCTTCCTGGCCGCCTTGCGGGCATTTCGTGTGCTTTCCTCATCCGACATCGGTAGCCCTTCAATGCTTCGATTTTGGCCAACAGTCTAATGCCGGGGCGGCCCGGATTGCCAGTGCCAGCGGAAGAAGAACGCGCGGATGGCCTGTAAGCCGGATTCTGTCCAAGGCTTTCGCCTCTGGATGATCATTCCTCTGCCGCACCTGTTGCCAGGGCGGTCAAGCTGCCAACCCGGGCCTCTGGGCTGAAGCGTCCCTGTGGCGGTCTCTGGCGAACCAGACCTTTCCACGCGAGGCCCCTATTCGGCATTGCTCCGGGTGGGGCTTGCCATACCGTCCCGGTTGCCCGGTCCGTGGTGGTCTCTTACACCACCGTTTCACCATCACCTCGTCCATCGATCGGCACGCCGTCGAGTCTTCGAGGCAGTCTCTTCTCTGTGGCGCTTTCCCTGAGGTTACCCTCGCCGGGCATTACCCGGCACCCTTACTTCATGGAGTCCGGACTTTCCTCGAAGCCCTGCCTTGCGGCAGCACCCCGCGGTCATCCGGCCATCCGCGCGACAGCGGGCTTACGCCGCCCCGCCCCGCAGGTCAAGAACCCGTAGGGTGCGCTTCAGCGCACCTATGCGGTCAGGCCCACCGGTTCAGGCAAGCCGTTGGCCCGGCAACAAGCGGTCAGCGTGTTGGC
>JAYSWK010000490.1:0-8441 GCA_043718085.1 Rhodobacterales bacterium | reverse complement strand
TCACTGTCCAACGGCAGCCGCATCTGGGCCAAGGGTGCGTCCGGCGCCGGAACCGGCTCCAGAAACAGCGCGTCGCGCCCGAAATAGCGCCGCGCCACATTGGCATTGCCTTCCTCATGGGCCCGCAGCACCGCCAGGCGCCGGTCATGGTCCAGCAATAGCGCGCTGTGATCGCCCTTGTCCGCTGTCAGTTGCTGATCCACGGCCCTGACCGCTTTTTCCAGCTGGGTGCGGTATTTGTCCGGCGCTTCGTCCAGCGGCAACAGGCGGACAAACTCGGCAATGCTGGGCGAATGGCTCGAATTGACATGCGGAGCAGGGGTCAGGCCGGTCAGGTCGGCAAGCCCGATCTTGTCGCAAAAGGCCGCGACCGGCCCATTTGGCATCTGCGCCTTTTCATAGACGTAAGGCAGGATATTCTCTTGCCCGAACAATGTCTCCAACTGGGTCAGCAACGGGTCGTAATTGGCCCAGTGAAACTCGTCCGACCGGGCCATGAATTCATCCAGCGTCAGATGGCTCAGCGATTTGTTCCACTGCCATTTGATGTTCTGCAGATACCAGCTTTCCAGCCAAAGGTCCTGCCGGCGCAACGCGAAGATCACCTTCACGTCGAAACGGGCGCGAAACTCGGCCAGAACCGACAAATCCCGGCGCATGCAGACATCTTCATCGCTCAGCACGATCGCGCGGACCTCGTGGTCACGCTTGCCCGCGCGCTTGATCAGGTCAGCCGAGACATCCTTGACGCTGCGGCGGCCCGCGAAGATGGCGTTGAACAAGGCGAAATGCCGGGCAATGCGCATCGGATGCAGAATGCCCTGCTGCAGCAAGGCTTCCCAATTGGCCAGCATGAACGACTGGATCGAGGTTGTCGCCGTCCTGTGCGTGCCAATATGCAGATAAAGTGTGGTCATTTGCTTCTCAAAAATCCTGCAGCCCGCGCCTGTTTTCGGGGCGCGGTTTTGCGCAGTTAGTTGTCACGCAGATCGTCAAAAGGCAAGTTGCAAACGGGGCGGGCTGGCGCAATTCACACCAGGTTCACGCAAGCCATTTTGCCCCCTGGGTCGGTCTGTCGTCTTGTGGTCACGCCAGATGGGCGCGGAAAGCCTGGATCACCTTTTCATAGACCCCCCGCTTGAAGGGCACGATCCGCGCCAGCATGTCCGCCGCGCCGATCCAGCGCCATTCGGCGAATTCGGGGTGGTCGCGGGCAATGTCGACCTCGCTGTCCTGACCGTCAAAGCGATACAGGAACCATTTCTGACGCTGGCCGCGATATTTGCCGCCCCAGATCTTGCCCTGCAACTCGGGTGGCAGGTCATAGGTCAGCCAATGGTGGGTCTTGGCCAGGAATTTGACGCGCTCCGCTGTGATGCCGGTCTCCTCCTCCAGTTCCCGCAGGGCGGCAGCGCGCGGCTTTTCACCCGCGTCGATACCGCCCTGGGGCATTTGCCAGGCCTCTGCCGTGCTGTCCAACCGCCGTCCGGCCCAGATCAGGCCGGCGGGGTTGATCAGCGTGACACCGACGCAGGGCCGGTAAGGCAGGCTCTTGTCGGTCATGGATTGGCAGCAACTGCCGACAGACCGCGCAGAATGTCCACGGCATAGGCCAGCTGGTAATCGTCATCCCTCAGCTTGGCCGCCTCCTCGATCCGGGCGCGGTCGGCTTCCAGTTGGGCCTTTTCCTCCTCGGTCATCGAATCGTTCGACAATATGCCGCGCAGATCGGCCTCCGAACGTGTGGTGTCTGGTGTGGCCGCCGGGTCCTCTGTGGCCTTGTTCGGGTCGATCGCCGGCTGGTTGACCACGATATCCGGCATCACGCCCAAAGCCTGGATCGACCGGCCCGAGGGCGTGTAATACCGCGCTGTCGTCAGCCGCATCGCCCCATCGCCCCGCACCGGGATGATGGTCTGGACCGAGCCCTTGCCAAAGCTCTTGGTGCCAACCACGATGGCCCGGCGGTGATCCTGCAAGGCCCCGGTCACGATCTCGGACGCACTGGCCGAGCCGCCATTGATCAGCACCACCACGGGCTTGCCCTCCGCCAGATCGCCCGGCGTGGCATTGAACCGTTCATTGTCCTGCTCGCTGCGCCCACGGGTCGAAACGATCTCACCCTCGTTCAGAAAGGCATCCGACACATCGATGGCTTGTGTCAAAAGCCCGCCCGGGTTGTTGCGCAGGTCCAGCACAAAGCCGTTGACCTTGTCCATGCCGCCCGCCGCATCCACCGCCTTCTTCAACTCGGCTTCCAGCCCGGTAAAGGTCTGGTCGCTGAACGAGGTGATGCGCAGCACCACCGTGTCTCCCTCGACCCGGCCCTTGACGGCGGCAACCTTGATCGTCTCGCGGATCAAGGACACATCGAACGGGTCCTGCACGCCCTCGCGCGCAATCGTGATCACCACTTCCGACCCGATCGGCCCGCGCATCAGATCCACCGCCTGATCCATCGTCAGACCCAGCACGGTCTTGCCATCAACCTGGGTGATCAGATCGCCCGTCTTGATGCCCGCCTTGTCCGCCGGGGTGCCGTCAATCGGGCTGACGACCTTCACATAGCCGTCCTCCTGCGTCACCTCGATGCCCAGCCCGCCAAACTCGCCATGGGTTTGCACCTGCATATCCGCGAAATCCTTGGCATTCATATAGCTGGAATGCGGGTCAAGCGAGGTCAGCATGCCATTGATTGCCGCTTCCATCAGCTTGCCGCTGTCCGGCTCTTCGACATATTGGCTGCGGATGCGTTCAAAGACATCGCCAAAAAGGTCCAGCTGCTCATAGACCGTGCTGGACTTGCCCGCCGTCTGGGCAATCAACGGCCCCGCGAATTGCGTCGTGATCAGCGCCCCGGCCAGGGTTCCGCCCAATGCGGCCAACAATAGCTTGTTCATGCGGTTTCATTCCTCATTTGGCTCGAACCATTCCATCGGATCAACGGGATCGGCCTTTTGTCTGACTTCCAAGTAAAGCGTTTCCGTGGCACTTGCACCACCGTCCTGTCCAATATGTGACAGAATGTCGGCATTGCCCGCCGCCGCTCCGCCCATCAAACCCAGGGGTTGGCCTGCACCCACCACATCTCCGACCTCGCCATATACCGTTTCCAGCCCCGAGAGGATCAAAAGATAGCCCGCACCCGGTTCAAGGATCATCACATTTCCGTAGTCCAGCAGCGGGCCGCGATACCGGATCGTGGCCGCCCAGGGGGCCGTGACCAGCGCCAGGGGCCGCGTGGCCAGCGTGACGCCGGGCCGCGTGACGCCTTTGGCATCCGTCTCGCCCGGCCGAAGGATCACCGTGCCCAGCGCGGGCCAGGGCAGGGCGCCCCTGGCCTCGGCAAAGCCCTGAACCGTGCTGTCCTGCGGACTTAGGCCGCTGGAAAATGCATCCAGCGTATCGGCGCTGTCCAACAGGATCTTCAACGCCTCGGGGTCCTCGGTAAACCGTTTGGGCAGGTCAGTGCGGTCCGAAATGGCCTGGCTCAGCGCCGCCCGCGCCTTTTGCGCGGCGTCCAGGCCCGTGGTCAGCGTCGCGCCCGCCGCCTGTTGCAAGCCGCGCAGATCGGCCAGTTCCTGCAGGTCCTGACGCAACGCCTCGGCCTCGCTTTGCAAGGAAGGGGTCACATCGGCCAGCATCATGCCCGACCGCGCCGTGCCAAGCGGCCCCCCGGGATGCAACAGCAAAAGCGGCCCCTGATCGGCGTCCAGACCGCTCAGCACCCCCAAAAGCTGCGCCAATTGCTCCCGCTTGCCCTCGAATTGCATGGTCAGGGTGTTCTCGCGCAACTCCGCCTGCCGCAGTGCCGCGCGCAGCGCCCCCAGACCCGCCTCATAGGCCTTGATCGTCTTGGTCAGCGCCGCCACCCGGTCCTTGGCGCTTTCGGCCTTGTCCAGCGCCTGAACCGAGGCTTGCAGCGCAGCCGACGCCTTTGCCGCGGCACGCGCGACATCCCCCGTGACCTCTTGCGCAGCCACAGGCCAGGCGCAAAGCAGGCAAAGAGCCAGGGCGCGGATCATGCGAGCATCAGGCTCCGCCCCGTCATTTCGGTCGGCTGGGCCAGGCCCATCAATGCCAGCAACGTGGGGGCAAGATCGGCCAGCCGCCCGCCTGGCCGCAATTGCGCCCCCTTGGGCCCGCCGACCAGAATGACCGGCACCGGATTGGTCGTGTGTGACGTATGCGGCCCGCCCGTCACCGGATCGACCATCAACTCGCAATTGCCATGATCTGCCGTCACGATCATCGCGCCCCCGGCCTTTTCAAGCGCCGCCAGAGCGCGGCCCAGTCCGATATCCACCGCCTCGCAAGCCTTGATCGCGGCGGGCAGCGACCCGGTATGGCCCACCATATCCGGGTTGGCATAGTTGACCACGATCAGGTCATAGCCCTTTTCGATCGCCGCCACGAAATGATCGCTGACCTCACCCGCCGACATTTCCGGTTGCAGATCATAGGTCGCCACCTTGGGCGATTTCGGCATGGCCCGCTCTTCGCCGACAAAGGGCTCTTCCCGCCCACCGTTCAGGAAAAAGGTGACATGAGGGTATTTTTCCGTCTCGGCCAGCCGGAACTGGGTCAGCCCATGCGCCGCCACCCATGCGCCGATATTGTTGGAAATGACCCGCTTGGGATAAGCCGTCGCCATATAGCTGTTATGCGTCTGGGAATACTCGACCATGCCCAGCAGGGCCGCCCAGTCCGGCCGCTTGCCGGCATCAAAGCCCGCAAAAGTCGGTTCCGCCAAAGCCGCCAGAATCTCTCGTGCCCGGTCGGACCGGAAATTCAGGCAGAAAAACCCGTCACCATCCTTGGCCCCGGCATAATCGCCAATCACCGTTGGCGCGACGAACTCGTCCATTTCCTGCTTGGCATAAGACCCCGCAATGGCGGCCTGAGGCGTGGCCGCATGTTCACCCTTGGCATTCACCATCGCGTCAAAGGCCCGCTCGACCCGCTCCCACCGGTTGTCGCGGTCCATCGCCCAATAGCGCCCGATGACCGTGGCCACCCGTGCCCCCTTGGGCAGCGACAGCATCAGTTGCGCCACGAACTCTGCCGCCGAATTGGGTGCCACGTCGCGCCCGTCCGTGATCGCGTGCAAGGCCACCGGCATCCCCGCCGCCGTGATCGCCCGACACGCCGCCAACACATGGTTCAAATGCCCATGCACCCCGCCGTCCGAGATGACGCCCATCAGATGCGCCACCCCACCCGTCGCCTTAAGCCTATCGATAAAGGCCACAACTGCCGCGTTCTTGGCAAATGTCCCGTCCTCGATCGCCAGATCAATCGCCCCCAGATCCATCGCCACGACCCGGCCCGCGCCGATATTGGTGTGTCCCACTTCGGAATTGCCCATCTGCCCGCGCGGCAGGCCGACATCCGGGCCAAAAGTGGTCAGGGTGGCATGCGGGCAGGTGTTCCAGATCCGGTTGAAATTGGGCACATGGGCCAGCGCCGGGGCCGAGACCCTGGGGTTGTCGCCAATCCCCCAGCCATCAAGGATGCACAGCACAACGGGTTTCGGTTTGGTCATGGGGTGGCCCTTCAAAAGATCACAGCCTCTTACCGCTTTGGCCCCCGGCAAGCAACGCCACCGCCCGCACCCCAAAAGTTTTCGAAAACTTTTGCAAATTTCTTCGAAGAAATTTGACCGGCCCGGACCACGCATGTCCCGTCGAAAACTCAGCAAAATTGTTTTATAACAATATCTTGGTTTGGATTTCACGCGTGAAACCCTAGGTCCTGTGATAGGGCCCGCCCGCCAGAATCGTCGCCGCCCGGTAAAGCTGTTCGGCCAGCATCACCCGCACCAACATATGCGGCCAGACCATCGCCCCGAAACTGACCGACGCCTCGGCCCCGCCTCGCAGTCCCGGATCGATCCCATCCGCGCCGCCGATGACAAAGGCCACATCCTGCCGCCCGCCGTCCCGCCATTTGGCCAGCATGGCCGCAAACTCGGGCGACGACATCATCCGCCCCCGTTCGTCCAGCGTCACCAGCAAGGCACCCGCAGGCACGGCGCGCACCAAAAGGTCACCCTCGGCCGCCATGCCCAGACCCTTCTTGTCCTCGACCTCATGTTCCACAACCGGGCCCAGCCCCAAAGGCCGCCCGGTCCGGTCAAATCGCGCATAGTAATCATCCGCCAGCACCCGCTCCGGCCCCGCCCTCAGGCGGCCGACGGCGCAGACATGGACCCGCATTCAGGCCTTCGGGGTCTGATGGGCGCTCGAGGGCATCCACATCTTTTCCAGCTGATAGAATTCTCGCACTTCCGGGCGAAAGACATGGACGATCACATCGCCCCCGTCGATCAGCACCCAGTCGCCGGTTTCGCGGCCTTCCATCTTGGCCGCGATCTTGAACTCGGCCCGCAGCCGGTCCGCCAGCTTTTCCGAAATCGACGCTACCTGGCGCGACGAGCGGCCCGAGCAGATCACCATGTAATCGGCCACATCCGACCGCCCGCGCAGATCGATCTGCACCACATCCTCGGCCTTGTCGTCATCGACCGAGGTCAGAACGGCAGCCAGAACCTGTTCAGGTGAGTAATCGGGGGAAGAAGCGGCAGCGCTCATGCGCTCGGCCCGCGGCCCGACGGGCAAGCCCGTCGCAGGGTCAGAATGAGACAGGACATTGTCCTCCAGAAAGCGCGCCGCCAGGCCCCGGCGCCGGGATTTCTGTCAAATCTAACATTCGAGGCAGCAAACCTCAACCGACGCTGCAGGATTGATCAGAAGGGCGCGCTGATAGCGGGGAAACCGCGCTTGTGCAAGGCCCATCACCGCGGCGCTTGCCTGACCGGACCAATCGGCGTATGACCCGGCCCATGTACCGCTTTTTCGACATGGCCGACCATGCGCGCCTGCCCTGGCGCTTTACTCGTGACACACGGTCTGTTCTCGCACGTCTCTGACGTGCCCGGTGCCGTCGCGCACCCGATACCCGATTTCCGCAATTTCAAAGTGAGAGAGCCATGACCGCTCGTACCCTTTACGACAAGATCTGGGATGACCATCTGGTTGACCAGGCCGCTGACGGCACCTGCCTTTTGTACATCGACCGCCATCTGGTGCATGAAGTGACCAGCCCCCAGGCCTTCGAAGGGCTGCGCATGACGAACCGCGTGGTGCGCGCGCCCGAAAAGACCATCGCCGTGCCCGACCACAACGTGCCCACGACGCTGGACCGCGCCAATGCCGCCACCATGACCGAAGACAGCCGCATTCAGGTCGAGGCGCTGGACAAGAACGCCCGCGATTTCGGGATCAACTATTACCCCGTGTCCGATGTCCGTCAGGGCATCGTTCATATCGTCGGCCCCGAACAGGGCTGGACCCTGCCCGGCATGACCGTGGTTTGTGGCGACAGTCACACCGCCACCCATGGGGCCTTTGGCGCCTTGGCCCATGGCATCGGCACCTCCGAGGTCGAACATGTCCTGGCGACCCAGACGCTGATCCAGCGCAAGGCCAGGAATTTCAAGGTCGAGATCACCGGCTCCCTGCGTCCCGGTGTCACGGCCAAGGACATCACCTTGTCGGTCATCGGCGCCACCGGCACCGCAGGCGGCACCGGCTATGTCATCGAATATTGTGGTCAGGCGATTCGCGAGCTTTCCATCGAAGGCCGCATGACCGTCTGCAACATGGCCATCGAAGGTGGTGCCCGCGCCGGCCTGATCGCGCCCGACGACAAGACCTATGCCTATTGCAAGGGCCGCCCTCATGCCCCCAAGGACGCGGCCTGGGACGCCGCCGTTACCTATTGGAAAACCCTGTTTTCGGACGAGGACGCCCATTGGGACAAGGTCATCACCCTGAAGGCCGACGATATCGCCCCCGTCGTCACCTGGGGCACCAGCCCCGAGGACGTTCTGCCCATCACCGGCGTGGTTCCCAACCCCGCCGATTTCACCGGTGGCAAGGTCGAGGCCGTGCAGCGTTCGCTGGATTACATGGGCCTGAAACCCGGCCAGAAACTCAGCGAAATCGCCATCGACACCGTGTTCATCGGCTCTTGCACCAACGGCCGGATCGAGGATCTGCGCGCCGCCGCCGCCATCCTGAAGGGCAAGAAAAAGAAAGACGGCATCCGCGCCATGGTCGTCCCCGGCTCGGGTCTGGTCCGCGCTCAGGCCGAGAAAGAGGGCCTGGCCCAGATCTTCCTTGACGCCGGTTTCGAATGGCGTCTGGCCGGCTGCTCGATGTGCCTGGCCATGAACCCCGACCAGTTGGCCCCCGGCGAACGCTGTGCCGCCACCTCGAACCGCAACTTCGAAGGCCGCCAAGGCCGCGGCGGCCGCACCCACCTCCTCAGCCCCGCCATGGCCGCCGCCGCTGCAATCACCGGCCACCTCACTGACGTTCGGGAGATGATGTAATGGAAAAATTCACCAAACTCACCGGCATCGCGGCGCCCATGCC
>JAYSWK010000489.1:0-8470 GCA_043718085.1 Rhodobacterales bacterium | reverse complement strand
AGATCAGGGGGCTGCCGGTATTCGCAACCATAGAGCCATCGCATGAATTTCGCGTTCCGGCTTCTGGGTCGTGGCTTCCAAATGGCCGCGATGCAATGTCTGCATTGCGGACGAAGTCGCCCTTCGCGAAAACCCCTTTTGCCTCGGATTGCCGATATTCAAGTCTTTCTTGCCAGTCTATTGTTCGAATGGGGCATCGTGCCTCAAAAAGGGGGCAGGTCGCATGCGCATGGCGTTTACCATTGACGATTTGCCGCTTTACCCGCATCTGGCGCTGCCCGCGGGCTATACGCCGCAATCGGTCGCGACCAAGATCCTGAAATCTTTGGATCGCAACGGGTTGGTCGGCGTGTTTGCCTTGGCAAATTCCTGGCCCCTCGACGTTGATGCGTCATATGGGCGAATTCTGGACGACTGGGTTGCCGCAGGTCACCACATCGGCAATCACACCCACACGCATCCACTGCTGAACGAGACAAATGCAGATGACTTCATGCACGACATTTCCGTTGCGGATGAGATGCTTGCCCCTTGGATCGGGAAAGCCCCGCTGCGTGCTTTTCGACATCCGCTCGATCTTTGGGGAAACACAGAAGACAAGCGCGTGCGGGTCAACGCGCATTTTGACCGGCTGAAGTACCGAAGCGCCGACGTGACGAGTTGGTTTTACGAATGGGAATGGGACCGTGCTTGGCAACATTTGCGGCAAACCGGGCGTTTGGACGAAGCTGAAAGATTGAGAGTCGAGTTCGTCGACTACTATGCCGCGGCGCAGGTTGCGCATGACGCACAGAATTGCAGAACGGTCTTTGGGCGTGACATCGTCGGTATCGGTCTGGCCCATACCCTCGCGTTCTTTGCTGAGGTTGCAGACGCATTTTTCGCCCGACTTGTGTCAGAGGGTGTCAAATTTGTCCCCCTTGCCGAGGCGCTGGACGATCCCGCCTACACCCGATCAGGGTCGTTCGTCACCGATGCCTTTCAAGTCTACCAGATCAAGGTTGCCACCGCTGATGGCCGCACGCTGGAAACGGTTCCACCAAGCCACAAGGCGCTGATTGACAGGGTGTTTGAACTGGGAACACCACTTCGACCCGAACGCCGCGGCATGCTTGTTCAGAATAGCCGTGCCAGAACGGCCTGAGAGACAGTGGCGCCCGCCCTCACGCCTTCCGGTCCTCCACATAGGGCACCATGTCACCAAACGCCGGCAACCAAGCCTCGCGCCTGACGGTCCAGCATTCATATGTGGGCTTGAACTGGTTCGGCGCATCCATCGCACCCAGATGCACCTCGACCTCATCCCCGGTCTGGGCAAAGACCGAACCGCCGCATTCGGGGCAGAAATGCCGGCCGCGAAAGGCGCTTGTCGCGCCTGTGACACTTACCGACGCTTCGGGAAAAATCGCGGCGGCATAAAACAGCGCGCCATGGTGCCTGGGGCAGTCCAGGCAATGACAGATGCCGACCCGCAGGGGCTGACCTTGCGCCACGATCCGCACCTTGCCGCACAGGCATCCGCCTGTCACTTGCGCCATCCTGGCTCCCCCTTTTGCCCCGCGCTGCGCCGTTTCAGGGCGCCGACAAACCTTTCGGAAAAGTTAACAAGAATCGACAACATACGGAACTAAACGAAAAAACATGGTGTCAAAAGTTTTGACGCGGGCTGATTTGCCCCGGCTCACGCCCCATGCGGGTCCTTCGGCCCCCGGTCCGCCGACAGGCTTTGCTGCCGCATCAGGACCAGTTTTTCGATCGCATCCGCCAGATGGATCTCCATGATGTGATGATCCCCGGCGGCGACCCGCATCCGGTGCGCCTCGATCATCACATCGGCATGGGTGCAGCCCGTGGGTGGTTCAAATTTATAGCAGGCAAGTTCGACCAGCAGGCCACAGGGGTCCTCGAAATAGATCGAATCCATGAAGCCGCGATCCTTGGGGCCGGAATGCTTGATCCCGCGCGTGTCCAACCGTTCTACCGCCTGTCGGAAGGTCGCCAGCGAAACGGCAAACGCCACGTGATGGACCGAGCCCATTTCGACCGGGGCGCGGCGACTGGGGGGCTTGCGGGCCTCGTTGGTAAAGACGGTGATCAGCCGCCCGTCGCCGGGGTCGAAGTAAAGATGCCCCTCGGCGGGCTGGTCCAGGTTGGGCTGGTCAAAGACAAAGGGCATGCCCAGCACACCCTCCCAGAAGTCGATGGTCGACTGCCGGTCGCCCCCCTTGATCGTGATGTGATGCACACCCTGTGTTTGCAGCTTTCGCATTTTCTTGTCCTTTGACTTTTGCCAACCCTAAAGCGGGATGCGTTTCAACGGAATCGGAATATGCTGCCTCTCGCCAAGGCTCGAATGCATATTCCGATACGCCGGGGTATGTGAAAGCTCATCCCGCTCTAACCCGCTTGATCCCCTGTCGCCAAGCCGCCATACCTCGCCCGTCCACAGGAAAGCCGCGCATATGACCCCTGAAACCCGCGCCGAACTTCTGCATCAAATCTGGTGGGCCGGTGTTCAGGCCGTGCGGGGCGATACATCGGTGGCCCGCAGCCTGGCCGATCATCCCATCCCGCGGCCCGATCTGATCCTGGCCGTGGGCAAGGCCGCCGTCGCCATGGCCAAACCGGCCTTTGCCCAATTCGGCCCCGTGCCAACCCTTGCGGTCACCAAACATGGCCATTCCGAGCCGGGTTTGGGATTTGAGGTGCTGGAAAGCGCCCATCCGGTGCCTGATGCCTCGAGCCTGGACGCAGGCGCCCGCCTGATGGCGGCGGTCGAGGCTGCCGCCCCCGACGCGCATCTCCTTCTGCTCGTCTCGGGTGGGGCTTCGGCATTGGTCGAGGCGCCCCGGCCCGGTGTGACGCTGGCCGATATCGCGGCGCTGAACCGCAGGCTTTTGGCCTCGGGGCAGGACATCGCCACGATGAATGCGACCCGCACCCTGTATTCCCGCATCAAGGGCGGCGGGCTGATCGCAGCCTTTGGCGGGGCGCGCGTCACCGTTCTGGCCGTATCGGACACGCGGGGCGACATGATCGAGACAATCGGTTCGGGCATCGGCCTTGGCTTGCCGCGCCCGGGGCTGCGGGTTGAAGCCCGGATTGTCGCCTCAAATACCGTCGCGCGTGCGGCGGCGGCGGCCAGGGCAAGCGCGCTGGGCCTGCAGGTCCATGCCGCGTCCGAGACACTGTATGACGATGTCGCCGACGCCGCTGCCCTGATGGGCCGCGCGCTGCCGCCGGGGCCGGGTCTGGCGATCTGGGGAGGCGAGCCCACGGTCGTGCTGCCGCCTGATCCGGGGTCAGGCGGGCGCAATCAGGCGCTGGCGCTGCATATGGCGCGGGCGATACGTGGCCGCGCTGACATGTCGGTGCTTGTGGCAGGGACCGATGGCAGCGACGGGCCAACGGCGGCGGCGGGCGGGCTGGTAGACGGTCAAACCTGGCAGGACGGTGCGGATGATTTCCTGTTGCGGGCCGACAGCGGCAGCTTTCTGAAAGCCCGTCAGGCCCTGTTCACCACGGGCCCCACGGGCACCAATGTGATGGACCTTGCCCTGACGCTGCGTGGCTGACCCGTCAAGGGCCTGATCCTGTCAGGGCAGGGCATACATCTGCAAGACATCCAGGGGCACGATGTCCAGCGTGCGCTTATGGGTGGCATCCAGGCGGATCTGGGGTGCTGCCCCCTCGTTATGGGCCTGCAGAAAGCGCGCCGCACACAGGCACCACTGATCCCCCGGTTTCAACCCGGCAAAGCCGAACTCGGGCCGCGGGGTGGAAAGGTCATTGCCAAGGTATTTCGACAAGGCCAGAAACTCGGCCGTCATCACGGCGCACACCGTATGGACGCCACGATCCTCGGGTCCGGTATCGCAACAGCCATTGCGATAATAGCCCGTCACGGGCCGGGTCGAGCATGGTTCCAATTCATCGCCCAGAACGTTGACCGAAGGCTCCTGCATCTCATCCCCCTTCCGGCCAGACCTGTCCTGCCAGAGGTGGCACAACATCACCGGAAACCAGCGAGGTCAACACCTGCCGCACGGGGGGGACCCGGCCAAGCGGCGCCAGAACCCAGTTGCGCAACAAGGGCAGGGTGCGGCTGTGCGACTGATACATCGGCGTCAGCAGGGCCGAGAAGTTCTGATAAAGCCCGCGGTGCCAGCGGCGCATGGCAGCATAGCGGGGCAGGGCCCCTTGCAGCCCGCCGCCAAGCGCCCGGGTCAAGGCCATGGCATCCAAAAGGGCCATGTTCGCCCCCTGACCAAGCTGCGGGCTGGCACGATAGGCCGCGTCTCCGATAAAGGCGATACCTTTCCCATAGGGCCGTTTCAGCCCGCCATGGCCATAGCGCGCCGGGGTCAGATCGCTGGCTGATGACATCCTGGCCAGGAAAGGGACCAGGGCGGGCCAGAATGCCGCGGCCTCGTGCTTCCACTGGTCGAAATCCACCGCGTGCCAACGGCCCAGCGCCTCGTGCGGCAGGGACCAGAACAAGGCGGCGCGCTGTTGGGTTTCGCCTGGCAGGCGACCGATGGGCATGACGCCCGCCATGCGCGCGGCGCGATGGTAACGCTGGCTCAAATGGTCGCGAGGCAGGTCGGCCTCATCTGGCCACGGCAGCGATGCCCATATCGCGCCAAAGGCCAAGGGACGGGCCGTCAAGGGCGACAGGACCGAGCCCGCCCCCGACGCATCGACAATCAGGTCGAAGGGACCAAGGGCCTCCGCCTGCTGCCGATGGACCCAACCATCGGCATGGCCTGTCACTGCGGCGGCCGTGGCAAGCGTCACGCCCGCACTTTGGGCCGTGTGCCAAAGCAGCGCGAACAGGCTGGCGCGATGCATGGCCAGACCGGGCGCATCGGGCCGGTAGCACACATCCAGCACCACTTGTCGCCCGGCGTGTCCCAGCATCCGGGTGATGGGGGCCGCAAGGTCGCGCGCCGCCTGGCCAACCCCCAGTGCCTCCAGCACCGCCAGACCAACCGGTTGCACGACCAGACCAGAGCCAACCGGGCGCGGTTCGACAAACCGTTCGATCAATGTCACGGCATGGCCGACTTGCACCAACAGCGCCGCCGCGGCCAATCCGCCGATCCCCGCGCCCACAATGGCTATGCGATACCCCATCCCGGCATTTCATCCCATTCATCCGCCAAGACAAGCGTCCGCAGCATTTCGGCGCTGTTCATAAGCCATGGCAACCGCTAGCCTTTGGTCCATTCAGGCCGGAAGGTCGCGGCACCGGGGATATTGGTCATGGATGGTTTGCTGGTCTTGCTCGCTGGTGCGGTTCTGGCGATTCCGGTCTGTGTCGTCATTCTGCTGATCGGCCAGTCGCGGCTGAAACAGCGGATGAGCGGGCTGGAAGCGCGCGTGCAGGAACTGACCCGCAACCTCGGCGCGCAAGGTGCCGGCGACCCGATGTTTGCGCCCCCGCCCACCCCCTTGGCCGAAACGGCGACCCCGCCCGCACCCGATGGGATCAAGGACAACTGGGCACGCTCCGCACCTACCGCGCCCGGCCCCATGGATCAGGCCGATGTCGGGGCGTCGCAGGCCCCCGAAGCCCCGCCAATTGACACGACCGCCATGCCCGCCGGTCCCATCGTGATGCGGGTGGACCGTGCAGCGGCTTTGGGGCGCTGGTTGCAGAACAACTGGATCTATGTCGTCTCTGCCGCCTCGCTGGCGCTGGCCGGGGTCTTTTTGGTGCAATATTCGGTGCAGCACGGTCTGTTGCCGCCTTATGCCAGAGTGCTGATTGCCTATGCCTTTGGCGGGGCTTTGGTGGCGTCGGCCGAATGGGTGCGGCGGCGGCTGGGCGACGGCGAAAACAGCGACACGGCCTATCTGCCCTCGGTCTTTGCCGGGGCCGGGTTGGTGACGCTGTTTGCCGCAACCATTGCCGCACAGCAGCTTTATGGGCTGATCGGACCCAATCCGGCCTTCGTCCTGCATATGATCGTGGCCGCCCTTGCGGTGGCTCTGGGCTGGTTTTACGGCCCGCTTCTGGTGGCTGTGGGCCTATTGGGCGCGTTTGCCGCCCCTTTCCTTGTGGCATCGGGTGCCGGTCCCACGGCCCTGCTTTACGGCTATTATGCCCTGATCGCGGTTGCGGGTCTGGCGGTGGACGCGGTCCGCCGCTGGGCCTGGGTTTCGGTTCTGGCGCTTGTGTTGGCCTATCTTGGCGGCGGGTTGATGATGGCGGGCGGGGCGGGGCAGGGGCCATGGGTGGCCTTCCTTCTGTCCTTGCCCGTCTTCGCCATCGTGCTGCCCCGGTTGCGCGTGACCCCTGACCATCCGGGCCCCTCCACGCTGATGTCCCTTCTGTCGCGTGGCGCGCTGGGCTGGCCCGAATTTCCGGTGCGGTTGGCGTCAGGGGCGGTCTTGGCCACCACCCTGGCACTTGTGATGATCTACAGCGAAACCGCACTGATCACCCTGATCGTTCTGGCCGCACTGACCCTGCTTGCCGTGGCCCTGCTGATCTGGGCCGATCGGGCGGACGGCCTGGCCGATCTTGCCCTGTTGCCTGCATTGGCCCTGGTCATCCGCCTGTGGTTCGAGGCGAACAACTACTGGCCCCTGGCCACTGATTTTGCGGCCAAGGCCATAGCGTTGCGCGCACCAGGCACCTCTGCACCCATGACCTTGACCTGGGTCGTCGCGATGGCCGCCTTGGTCAGTGCCTGTTTCGCCCTGCGCGCGCTGCGCGGTGGCCCGGTCGCGCTCGCCCACGGGCTGGGGGCGGTGCTGACCGCACCCTTGGCAGTGGGCGTGTTAGAGCTTTTCTGGCAACCTGCTGGCGTCATTGGCGACTGGGCATGGGCGCTGCATCCGATGGCCCTGGCCGCCGCCATGGTGGCGCTGGCCGCGCGTTTTGCCCGCCGCGATGGCGCCGATCACCGCCGCATGGCCCATGCCACCCTTTCGGCCTTGTCCCTGATCGCCTTGTCGCTTTTCCTTTTGACCTCGGCCACGGGGCTGACCCTGGCGCTGGCCACCCTGATCGTGGCGGCGGCCTGGCTTGATCAACGGTTCACCCTGCGCGAGATGGGGCTGTTTATCCAGATTGCCGTTGCCGTTGTGTCCTATCGCCTTTTGATCGACCCCGGGATTGATTGGGCGATGGATGCCCCGATCCTGCCTGTGATCGCTGCTTTCGCGGGCTGCATCCTTGCCGAAGTGGCGGCCTTTGTCCTGCTGCGCGACAGGGGCCGGGTGATGACCAGCGGCGTGCTGGAAAGCGCCGCCATGGCGCTGGCCGCGATCCTGGCAAATGTGCTTTTGACCCGCTGGCTCGTGCCAAGGGAAAGCCTCGGCGCGGCGCTTGATCTGAACTATGCCGCAACGTTGAACGCGATGCCATGGCTGGTGCTGGCCCTGACCCAGGCCTATCGCGCCGGGCTTGGGCCCAACTTGCGGCGGTTGCGCATTGGCCTTGCCGCCTTTGCCGGCCTTTTGGCGGCGCTGGGCCTTCTCGGGTCGGCGCTGCCCCTCAACCCGCTGTTCGCGTATTACGAGGATGGCATCGGCGCCAAGGTCATCGGCCCCCTGGTGCTGGACACATTGGCCCTGTCTTATGCGATGCCCGGCCTGATGTTGCTGATCGCGGCCCTTGGGCTTGCCTTTCCGCGCCCCCTGCGGCTGATCCTGCTGGCCACCGGTTCGGCCCTGCTGGCACTGTATGCCGGGCTGGAAATAAGGCGGTTCTGGCAAGGCGATTGGCTGGGCGGTCCGGGTGTGACGCAGTACGAGCTTTACAGCTATACGGTTGCCCTGATGCTGGTCGGGGCGGTGCTGCTTTACCGGTCCATCGCCCGCCGCTCGCCCCATCTGCGGCGGATCGCGATGGGGGTGATCGCCCTGGTCATCGCCAAAGTGTTTCTGATCGACGCCGCAGGCCTGACCGGACTGACCCGCGTGTTCAGCTTCCTTGGCCTCGGCCTTTCGCTGGCGGGTTTGGCCTGGCTGAACCGATGGGCCGGACAAGCCTCGGCCAAATGACTGGGGCAGCCCAGGATTTTCCTTGCGAAAAATCCTGGGCCTCAGCGCAACTTTGGTGGCCCCGACTGGGTGCCGTCCTCGTTCAGCCCCATCAGGCCGTAAGCCAGCCCCCGCCCGATGCGGTGCGCAAGGTCGGACCAGGCGGCAGCGGTCTCGGGCGGCAAATGGTGCTGCAAGGTGCGGTCAAAAAGCGCCAGCCAAGGCACGAACATGCCCGGCCGCACATTGCCCGCCGCCTTGTGCACCGCCATCGGATTGCCGTCATAGTTGCGCTCCATCATAATCGCATTGCGCCAGAAAGAGACGATCTTGGCCTTGTGCGCCGTCCAATCGGTGACATGGGTCGCAAAGACCGGACCAAGGCCGGGGTGCTGCTGGACGGCGTCATAGAACGCCTCGACCACCTCTGCGATCTGGGCTTCGGTGATGGCAAATCTTGGGGGCAGGGCGTGTT
>JAYSWK010000488.1:0-8486 GCA_043718085.1 Rhodobacterales bacterium | reverse complement strand
TGGCCGTGCTCGCCTCGGATCAGGCCTGGCTTTGGGGCCGCGGCTTTGAAGGTGGCGGGCCGCAACTGGAATTGCTGCGGCGGCTGGCGCATTGGATGCTGAAAGAGCCGGATCTCGAGGAGGAAAACCTGACCGCCACCGCCACTGGCCAAGATGTGACCTTCACGCGCCGGACCATTCTGGACACGGCCCCGCCCGAAGTGCAGATCACCGGGCCGGATGGTGCCGAGACGGCATTGGCGCTGCCCATGGTCAGCCCCGGCAAGTATCAGGCCAAGTGGTCAGCACCGATGTTGGGGCTTTATCGGCTGCAACAGGGGGATCTGAAGCGCGTCGTGGCCGTCGGCCCCTCGGCCCCGCGCGAATTTGAACAGACGATTGCCAGCGGGGCCGGGCTGATGCCCGTGGTTGCGGCGGCCAGGGGCGGCATTCTGGCGCTGGAAGCGGGACTGCCCGACATCCGCCTTGTCCGCACGGGCAGGCCGGCTGCGGGCAAGGGCTGGATCGGCATCACCCCGCGCGGCGCTTATGAGACAGGCGACATTCACGTAAGCCCGCTGCTGCCCGCCTGGCTGTGGCTGATCCTGGCCGCCTTGACCGCCATTGCCGCCTGGGCGATCGAAGGGCGGCGCGGGGGCAAACCGGTGTAGGCAAGATGGGCAGGCCAGCCTTTTGGCACGCCAAAAGACCGGCCAATTGCCCATCCTACAAGGCACGCCCTCGCTTGTAGGATGGGCAATTGGCCGGCAAATTCGCGGCGCGGATTTGGCGGCATGCCCATCTTCCCCAGCCGGTACCCTGGGTCTTGAAACCCGGCGCCGGGCTTCCCATCTTTTGCCTGTGACAGGCGCCAATTCGGGCCTGCCGCGTCCATCGCCCGTCCCATTGTGGGAGGGCATATCTTCATCGCTCCCAGGAGGATGCAATGCAAACACTTGATTTCGCACCGCTTTACCGTGCCACCGTTGGTTTTGACCGGATCGCCGATCTGATGGATCGCGTGTTGTCCGCCGAGGTCGCCCAGCCGACCTATCCGCCCTACAACATCGAAAAGACCGCCGAGGATGCCTATCGCATCTCGATCGCCGTCGCAGGCTTTGCGCCGGACGAGCTGACGGTCGAGGTCAAGGAAGGTGCGCTTCTGGTTTCGGCCAAACGCAGCGCCGAAGCGTCCGCCAGGACCTATCTGCACCGCGGCATCGCCACCCGCGCCTTCGAGCGCCGCTTTGCCATGGCCGATCACGTTCGTGTCGTGGGTGCCACCCATGAATACGGCATGTTGCACATCGACCTTGTGCGCGAAACACCCGAGGCGCTGAAACCCCGTCGCATCGAAATTGGCCGGGCTGGTGATGTGCAAGTGATTGCGAACGCTGTCTAATTCCGTGACATGGCGACGGGCGCACGGCATTTGCCCTGCGCCCGTTTGCTTGGCTGTCACAGGTTTTCGACCGGGTAGCCGCCCCATTCCAAGCCAAGAAAGTGCCAGGCCTGCCGCTTTTCAACGCCCGGTTTCGGCGCGTCCTTGGCGACGAAACGGGCGTAAAATTCGTCCTCGGTTTGGCCTTTGGGGTGCAGTTTGCCTTGGTCAAACGACAGGATGTTCTGGGTGCTGAGCATGATCTGAGGTCCTCATCTGGGTGCCAGGATTGGCTTGATGAGGTCAGACTGCGCCTAGGCGGTGCTTTATGTCCTGTGACAGGGGATTAAAGCTTGTGAAATGTTCCAAAGCGGCCCTCACGCCTCGGGCATCCCGGCCAGACGCAGCCCGTCGAAAACGGTGCTCCAGCGTTCAGGGTATTTGCTGTGGTTGGACTGGGACAGCCGCGAAATGCTGAGGCCGGGCGACAGGATCAACAGCGCCGACAACGCCCGTTCTGCTGCCGCCTGCTGCCCAAGTTTCGCCAGAGCCGCGGTCATGATCCAGTGCGTCACGTCGAAATTCGGCTCTTGCGCCAGTGACCGCCGCGCCCAGTCCAGCGCCTGTTCGTTCTGGCCCTGACACATCAGCACATGGGCCACCCCCGTCATCGCAAATGAGGTTCGGCCAGGGCTCAGCGCCATGACCTGGTGAAACATTCCCATCGCCAGATCAAGATCGCCGCCCCAGATGTGACCGGCCCCGGCGATCAGAAGAACGGTAACGTTGTTGGGGTTAATCTCGACCGCCCGCAGAATGGTTTTCAGGCCACGGTCATGGTCACCCCCCAGCGACTGCATGAAAAATCCGGTCCGCGCCAGAACCAGCGGTTCGTCCGGGGCGGCGGCGGCGGCGGCTTTTGCCAACGCCAGCGCCCGCCCGGCGTCATCGGGACTGGCAGGAGCCCAGCCCATGGTCACGCGATGCTCGTAGCCATAAGCCGCCGCAGCAAGGGCCAGGGCAAAATCGGGTGCCAATTCAATCGCCCTGTGCAAAAGGGCGATGGCTTCCAGATTATCGGCTTCCAGAAACGAGTTGTGCTTCTGCAGCGCCCGCAGATAATAGTCATAGGCGGCCAGGCTTCCGGGCGGCTTCAGCCGTGACTTTTCGATCTCTGCCAGCTCGATTCTGGGTGCGACCGTCGCGGCGACACTGGCGGTGATCCGGTCCTGAACCTCGAAAATCTCCTCCGCAGTACCGTCGAAGTTTTCCGACCACAGACAGACCGTGGTTTCGGCATCAACCAGTTGTGCGGTGATGCGAAAGCGATGGGCCATGCGGCGCACGCTGCCTTGCAGCAGATAGGTAACTCCAAGTTCGCGCGCGGTCCGTGCCGTGTCAGCGGCCCGGTCGCGGTAGGCAAAACTGACATCGCGTGCGATGACGGTCAGCGCCTTGAAGCGCGATAGCGCGGTGATGATGTCCTCGACCACCCCATCGGCGAAATAGTCCTGCGCCGGATCGCCGCTCAGGTTGGCAAAGGGCAAGACCGCCAGCATCGGGGTTTCGGGATGGGGTCTTGCCGCGACGTCCGGGGCGGCATTCGCCACCAGACGGTAGCCCACGCGCGGCACCGTCACGATCCAGTCCTGACCCTGGGGTCCGGGGCCAAGCAGCTTGCGCAGACCGGCGATCTGCACCGTCAGATTGCCCTCCTCGACCGCCAGACCGGGCCAGCCCGCCTCCATCAGATCGGATTTGGAAACGGTCTTGCCCTGCGCAGCGACCAGCGCCAACAACAGGGCAATGCCGCGCTGGCCAACCGCTTGTGCCTGGCCATCGCGCAACAAGACCCCGCGCACCGGATCGACCTGAAACGGACCGAAGGTGTGAAATTCAGTCATTTTTCCGTCAGCCCCGCCAGCTGCAGCCCGTCCAGAATGGCGGCGCAGCGGCTTGGGTCCTTTTGCGGCTGCCCGGCCCAGATGTTGGCGATGGTGACCCCCGGGGCGAGCTTGCGAAACGCGGCGAGGAACTTGCGCGCTTCGTCCAACCGGCCAAGATGGGCATTCGCCGCCATCAGCATCCAATAGGAGCACTGAAAATTCGGCCTCAGTGTCAGCGAGCGGGCGGCCCAGACCAGCGCCTCGGCGTAGTCGCCGCGGATCATCAAGACATGTGCAATTCCGGTCAGCGATATGTGCGCCTCTGGATCGCGCGGGCTCAGCCGGATCGTCCGGTGAAAAATGGCCAGCGCGTCCGAGATGTTTCCGCAATGCAGATGCGCGACTCCTGCCCGGCTGACCACCAGCATGTCATTGGGATTCGCCTCTACGGCCGACACGATGGCCGCCATCGCCAGTTCATAGTCTTTGCTGGTATGGAGCAAGGCCATGCTGCAATGCGCAATCACGGTTGCATCCCCCGCAGCCCGCTCAAGGCCCCGACGTGCCAGTTCGGCGCATTTCTGCCCGTCGTCTGGCCTGATCGTCGAATAGGCAACAATATTTCGTTGGCTGATCGCATAGGCGGCAAGAGCCAAGAATACCGGATTGTCCGGCTCCAGCGCCAATGCTTTGAACAGCAAGTCTGAGGCAACGATGTTGTCCTCTGGCGTCTCCATCGTAAGCCTGGGCAGCGCCTGCAGATACAGATCATAGGCGGCGATGCTGCCCGGCCTTTCCCGGCGTGAGCGGTCAAGTTCGGCCTTCTGGATGTGCGGCTCGACGACGGTTGCCACGCTTTCGGTGATTTGGTCCTGAAAGTCGAACACGTCCTCCGTCTTGCCGTCGAACTGTTCAGCCCAGATATGTTGGCCGTTTTCGCATTCAACCAGCTGCGCCGAGATGCGCAGCCGCTCACCGGCGCGGCGGATGCTGCCCTCCAGCACATAACGCACGCCAAGGTCATGGCCGACCTGCCGCACGTCGACAACCTGGCCCTTGTAGATAAAGCTGGAATTGCGGGCGATCACAGCGAAGGATTTGAAGCGCGACAGGGCGGTGATGACATCCTCGACCACGCCATCGGCGAAGTAGTCCTGTGAGGCGTCACCGCTGAGGTTGGCGAAGGGCAGCACGGCGAGGGCGGGCTTCGGGCTGTCGCGGATGTCTGGCATTGGTGTCTGCGGCTGGATCAGACGATAGCCGACGCGGGGCACGGTCACAATCCAGTCCTGACCCTGCGGACCAGGGCCAAGCAACTTGCGCAGACCGGCGATCTGCACGGTCAGGTTGCCTTCCTCGACCGTGGTGTCGGGCCAGACCGCGTCGAGCAGCGTGGCTTTGGTAACGGGCTGGCCGTCGGCGTCCAGCAGGGCTTGCAGCAGGGTGCTGGCGCGCTGGCCAAGTTCGGTGGATTGGCCGTCGCGGGTCAGGCTGCGGCGGTCGGCGTCAAAGGCGAAGGGGCCGAAGGTGCGGGTCATCGGCAAATCGTAGCGCGTAGGCGGCGGAATGCAACAAATGCCGGGGGCTTTCCACCCCCGGCATTCAGGGCCGGTTCAGTTCGACAGGCTTTGCGCCAGACGCATCAAGTTGACCGCCTCGACCCGGTAGCCGAATTCGTCGTCCCCCTTGGCGCCGACCGTCAGGGCAATCGCCTGATCCCAGCCCCAATTGCCGATGTAGGACGAGCCTTGCAACAGCTGGCCAAACCCGGCCATGGCGGCGGCAAAGCGGGCGTCGTCCGAAGCATCGGCGCTGCCCAGGATCGGTGTTTCGATCAGGTTCGATACGGTCTGCCCCGGATCCTTGTAGCGCAGGCGCAGGAAACCAAGCTCGGTCGAGGCACTGGCCTCGGGCGCCGGGCCATAACGCAAAGGGTCGTTCAAAAGGGCGGGGCTGCCGGGGGCGGTCACTTCATAAAGCGCGGTCACCTGCAGGCCCGCGCCGATCTCGCCCGCGTCGATCTTGTCGTTGTTGAAATCCTCGCGCTTCAGCGCCCGGGTTTCATAGCCGATCAGCCGATATTCGGCGACCTGGGCCGGGTTCCATTCGACCTGGATCTTCACGTCGTCCGCAATCGGGAACAGGGCCCCCGTCAGTTGGTCGACCAGAACCTTTTGCGCCTCGGACAGGGTGTCGATATACGAGGCCGTGCCATTGCCGTTCTGGGCCAGCGCCTGCATCGTCGCATCATCCAGATTGCCGCGACCAAATCCCAGGACTGAAAGATAGGTGCCGGCCTCGCGTTCATGGGCGACAAAGGTTTTCAGATCCTCCGGGTCGTCGATGCCGACGTTGAAATCGCCGTCCGTCGCCAATAGCACCCGCGAAATCGCCCCGTCCCGCTTCATGCCCTGCGCCACCTGATAGGCCAGCGCCAGCCCCTCTGCCCCGGCGGTCGAACCGCCTGCGGCAAGCCTGTCCAACGCGTTCAGGATGGTCCCCTGGTCACTGGCCCTGGTGGGCGGCAACACCTCGCCGGCCGATCCGGCATAGGCCACGATGGCGACCTGATCCTGGGGCGACAGCTTGCCCAGCATCAAGGACAGGCTTTGCTTCAAAAGCGGCAGCTTGTTCGGCTCGTCCATGCTGCCCGATGTGTCGATCAGAAAGACAAGGTTCAAGGGCGGGCGGCTGTCCGTATCGGGCATGCGGCCCTGCAAGGCGATATGCACCAGCCGCGTGTTCGGGTTCCACGGTGTCGGCATCACCGTGACCGTATCGGTGAAGGGCGCCTCGCCGGCCTTGGGGGCAGGGTAGTCATAGGGGAAATAATTCACCATTTCCTCGATCCGCACGGCCTCGGATGGGGGCAGTTGACCTGCGTTCAGGCTAGAGCGGATCACGGAATAGCTGGCCGTATCGACATCAACCGAAAAGGTCGAGACCGGTTCCTCGGCCGTCACATGCACCGGATTGACCGGGGCATTGGCGAAGGCTTCGGTATTGGGTTCGGGCGGGGCAAGCATCATGTCCATCGGGGCCGCTTCCCCCACAACCATGGCATCGGCCATCCCATCGGCCTGCGGGGCCATTTTCATTTCCTGGCTCATGGGAAGGGCGGGCGCGTCCAGCACGGCCCCCGCCATCTTGTCCATTTCCACCGGCGCTGGTTCCGTCAACATGTTTCCGTTTGCGCCCGCGCCCGTCTCTGTGGTCACAGTTTCAGGCCGGTTCAGTGCCAATTCACCGTCCAGGACCAAAGCGTCGTCGCTGCGGGCAATCTTGGCTGCTTCGTCTTTGCCGCTCACCTTTGGCGTCGGCGGAATGATTTCAGTCGCTTTCAGGTCTGGTTTGGCCAGTTCCGGCAGCCCGTTGACTTGGGGCAGAACGATGAACAGGCCGATGCAAAGTGCTGCGACCGAAGTCGTGGCGGCCAGGATAGGGCGGGCTTTCAGGGATTCAAGCATATCACGCACTCCATTCAGGAACCCCGCCCTTGCTGGGCGGTCCTGAGATAGACGCTTGGGATCCCTTGATCCTTGGAGGCGGTCGAAATTTTCCATGGCAAGGCGCATCGCCGCGGCCTTGGCATCGGGGTCGGGCGTGGGGTTGGCCTTCGCGGCAGCCTTCAGGGCGGCCTTCAGGGCGTCAAGCTCGTCACTCATTTCAAATCCTCCGCCGCCAGGGCGCGCAGACGCTTTTTCACTTCTGACATCCGCCAGGCAATCGTGCCTTCCGACACGCCCAGAACCTCCCCAGCCTGGCCCTGGGTCAGCTCTTCGCCCAGAACCAGCGCGACCGTGTCGCACAATTCCGGGGTCAGGCGCGCCATGGCCCCGGTCAACCAGTCCAGCGCCTCGGCCTGGACGGCAATCTCGTCCTGCCGGGCCAGTTCCCAATCGCCCCAGCCTTGTGCCGCGCGGGTGCGGGTGGCCTGACGGCGGCGCAGATCATGGGCCGCATTCACCGTCACACGGTAAAGCCAGGTCGTGAACCGCGCCTCGCCGCGCCAACCGGCCAGCTTGGCAGGCAGCGACGCGCAAATGTCCTGGGTCAGATCCTGCGCCTCGGCCCGGTTGCCCGTCAGCCGATAGCACAGGCCGAACACCCGGTCATAGTGCCGCGCCAAAAGCGTGCCAAAGGCACTGCGGTCGCCACCCGCTGCCGCCATCGCCATGGTTTCGTCATCGGTTTCCATCAGCATCACGATAGGTGAGACGCGGGCCACGACGCAATCCTTGGGTTCAGGGCAAAAAAAGGGGGCCGGCGAACCGGCCCCAGTCGGGACATCGTAACCAGACGCGGTTTAGAACAGCAGGCCGTCCAGCAGCCCATAGGCGCCCGCCCGGTTGTTCAGCATGGCCGTTTTGCCGGTGCGACTGGCGTAAAGGGCGATGGCATTATAAGTGCCCGGCCCGAACGAGCCGTCGATCGTGGTGTGGTAATAGCCATAGGCCGACAAGGTGGACTGGATGCGGCGCTGCTCGTTATCGGTATACGAGTTGAAGGCCTTGGCCGTCGGCGAGCGATAGATGTTGATGGGCCGTGGCTCATAGCGCACCGGCGGGTTATAGGTCGGCTGTGGCTGCTGGTTGCGCTGGATGTCTTTCAGAATCTGTTGAACCAGGATGGTCGATACGACGCCGGCCAGAAACTGTTGTTCGCCCTTGCCCCAGGCAAGAGCGGGCGAGGTTCCAGCGGCCAGCACGGCAAATGCGGTCACACCGGCGATGAGATTGCGTTTGGTATTGGCGAACATGGAGGGCAGCATGTTTGGTCCTTTCGGGTTTCGGATGGGCTCGTGCCGGGATTGCACCCTGACGTTTGCCTTGGACCAGACATGGGGCATGGGGGGAATGTATGCAAAATCAGCCGCCTGCTAGCAGATAACAAAGCGCAGGTTGCAGGTCAGGTTGTTGAAATGAAATGGATTTTCAGGGTTTCGCCAGACAGGCGGCCAGGCGGGAAAGCCCCTCTTGCAGCCGCACTGCAGGCCCGCCGCCCACGCCAAGGCGGATGTGGTGGGGTTCATCATAGGCGCTGCCGGGCAAAAGAAAGGTGCGATAGGGCGGGGCGAGCAGGCGACGGGCAAAGGATTCGGCATCGCCCCCCGCCAGATGGGCCAGCCCGATCAGACCGGCCTGTGGTTTGACCCAGGACAGACGCGGCTGACCCGCGACAAAGGCATCCAGCAGGGCAAGATTGGCCTGACCCTGGGCCCGCGCAGCACCCAGGGCGGC
>JAYSWK010000487.1:0-8502 GCA_043718085.1 Rhodobacterales bacterium | reverse complement strand
GGCTGATATGGCGCACCACGGCCAGGTTGTGCGAGATGAAAACCAATGCCAGCCCCAGCTGTTCCTGCAAATCCATCAACAGGTTGACCACCTGCGCCTGGATCGAGACATCAAGCGCCGAAACCGGCTCGTCGCAGACAATCAGCTTGGGTCCGGCAATCAGCGCGCGGGCAATGCCCACCCTTTGCGCCTGACCGCCCGACAATTCATGCGCATAGCGCCCCGCGAAATCAGCCGACAAGCCGACCAAACGCAGTGCCTCGACCGCCCGGTCCCGCAAAGCAGCCCGCGCCAGGCCCGGCTCGAATGTCGCCAGGGGCCGCGAGACGATCCGCCCCAGCGTCATTCTGGGGTCCAAAGCGGCCACCGGGTCCTGAAAGATGATCTGAAACTCTGCCCGCCGCCGCCGCAGGGCCTCGCGGTCCATCGCGGCCATGTCGTCGCCTTGCCACAGCACCGTGCCGCTGGTGGGCTTGATCAGCCGGATCAGCGCCCGGCCAAGGGTTGACTTGCCGCAGCCGCTTTCCCCCACCACGCCCAGCGTCCGCCCCGCCTCCAGCACCAGCGAACAGTCCCGCACGATGGGCAGAATGCGCGCCGCAGCAAACAGGTTCGCCCCGGCCACCGCATAGCCGACCTCCAGATGCCTGACCTCCAAAAGGCTCATGTTGCCCCCACCAGATGACAGGCCACCCCATCCCGCAGCGCAGGTTGGCTGACCTCGCACGCCGCCACTTTCACCACGCAGCGCGGCGCAAAAGGACAGCCCGGCAACATCGCCCCGCCCGACCTTGGCGTGCCCGGAATGGTGCCCAGCCGCGCGGTCAAGGCGTCGCTCAGCCTTGGCGTTGCCGCGAGCAGCCCCTGCGCATAGGGATGCCTTGGGGCGGCAAACAGCGCCTCGGCCTGCCCCTCCTCCATGATCCGCCCGCCATAAAGCACCACCACCCGGTCACACATCCGCGCCACGACGCCCAGATCATGCGTCACCAGAATGATTGCGGTGCCAAAGTCGCGGCCAAGTTCCACCATCAGATCCAGCACCTGCGCCTGAATGGTCACATCCAGCGCCGTCGTCGGCTCGTCCGCCAACAAGAGCGCGGGCTTGACCAGCAGCGCCATGGCGATCATCACCCTTTGGCGCATGCCCCCCGAAAACTCGTGTGGATAGCGCCGCGCGCGGTTGGACGCATCCGGGATCCGCACCCTGTCCAGCATGGCCACCGCCGCATCCCGCGCCAGATCGCGGCTCATCCCCTTGTGCACGATCAGCCCTTCGGCCAGCTGATCCCCGACCCGCATGTAAGGGTTCAGCGAGGTCATCGGATCCTGAAAGATCATCGACAGATTGACCCCGCGCACCCGGTCCAGCGCGGCAGGCGCAAGGGTCAGCAGGTCCTGCCCCTGAAACCGGACCTGCCCCTCGGCCCGCCCATTGGCCGCCAAAAGTCCCATCAGCGCGAACAGGATCTGGCTTTTGCCCGACCCGCTTTCGCCCACGATCCCCAGAACTTCGCCCGGTTTCACGTCAAACGACACCCGGTCCACGGCCGTCATCTCGCCACCGGGCAAGCGAAAATGCACCGACAGATCGCGCACCGACAAAAGATCAGCGTTCATTCGGGTCAAAGGCGTCCCTCAATCCATCAGCAATGAAGTTCAGACAGAACAGCACCAGCGCCAACAGCGCGCCGGGCAACAAAAGCAGGCGCAAATCGGTATCCATGGCACTGGTGCCGCTTTGGATCAGGTTGCCCCAACTGGCCTGCGGCTCCCGGATGCCGATGCCCAGAAAGGACAGAAAGCTTTCCGACAGGATCACTTCGGGCACCAGAAGCGAGCCATAGACGATCACCACGCTGGCGCAATTGGGCACGATATGGCCCGCCACGATGGCCCAGGGCGTCATGCCGCCCGCCCGCGCCGCCTCGACAAATTCGCGTTTGGCCAAGGCCTGCGCCTGGGCGCGCACGATCACCGCCGGGGTCAGCCATAGCGTGAATACGATGGCTGCGAACAGCGATCCATTGCCGCCGCCAAACAACAGGTTCAACAGGATCACCAGAAAAACATAGGGGAACCCGTACAAGACCTCGACCACGCGCATCATCAAACGGTCGGTCAACCCGCCCGCATAGCCCGCCACGGCCCCGTAAAGCACCCCGATCATCCCCGCCGTGACCGCCCCCAGAAATCCGATGGTCAGCGACACCTGCCCGCCCTCCATCACCCGCACCAAAAGGTCACGGCCAAAGTCGTCGGTGCCAAACAGATGCGCCGAGGCAAAGTCCATCGGCGCGTTGATAAAGTCGAAATCCGCATCCTCGCCCGTGAAAGGAAAGGCCAAAGGCCCGGCAAAGCACAAGGCCACGATCAGCCCCAGCACGCCAAGCGACAACATCGCCAGCCGGTTCCCGGCGAACCGCCTGACCTGCAATTCAAACGTCGAAAGTGACCGCATCTCAGCCATTGGCCCGCACCCTTGGGTCAAGCCAGCCGCGCACAAGATCGGTCAGGATGTTGAAAAATATCAGGAACCCGCCGTAAAGCAGCGTCACACCCATGACCAGCGGATAGTCGCGGCTCAGGGCCGCATCGACGAAATGCCGCCCGATCCCCGGCACGGCAAAGATCGTCTCGATCAGGATCGACCCGGTGATGATCGCGGCCGTCGCTGGCCCCAGATAGGCCACCACCGGCAGCAGCGCCCCTTTCAGCGCATGGCCCATCAACGCCCGCCTCGGCCCGATCCCCTTGGCCCGCGCCGTGCGCACATAGTTTTCCCGCAAGACCTCGATCATCGATCCGCGCGTGAGGCGCGAGATATAGGCCACATTGGGCAGGCTCAGCACCAGGACCGGCATCACAAGGCTGCGCCAGCCCTGATCCGACCCGCCCACCGGCAACCAGCCCAGTTTCAACGCAAAGATCACCTGCATCAGGGGCCCGATGACAAAAATCGGCACCGCGACGCCCACCACACCCACCGTGCCCGCGACATAGTCGGTCACCCCGTTGCGCCGCAGCGCCCCGGCCAGTCCCAGTGCTACCCCGACCAACGTGGCCACCACCACCGCCCAAAGGCCGATGGTCAGCGAATAGGGCAGGCCCGCCGCCAGCAGATCGCCGACCGAATAGTCGCGAAACTTCAGCGATGGCCCGAAATCCAGATGCAAAAGCCCCCAGACATAGCGGCCAAACTGCTGCCAGATCGGCTCGTCCAGATGGAACGTGGCCTTGATATGCTCCAGCACTTCGGGGCTGATCTTGCGGTTCTTGGAAAAAGGCCCGCCCGGTGCCAGCCGCATGACGAAAAAGGTCAAGGTCACCAACGCCCCCAGCGTCAGAACCCCTTCCCACAACCTGCGGCCCACGAACCTCAGCACCCCGGCCCCTTCACATCGGTTCAAATACTCTGGGGGACCGGGGGGCAGGCCCCCCGGACGCAGCCCTCAATCCAGCGTCAGGAACTGGGAATTGTTGTATCCCGCCGCCGAAGCCGCCCAACCATGGACCGTGGGTTTCACCAGATGCCGGTTCGGCACGATGCTGATCGGCGCAAAGATATAGTCGTCCAGCAATATCTTCTCCGCCGCCGCCAGCGCCTCATAGCGTTTCGCCGGATCGGCAATCGCCGCAGCCACATCCATCGCCGCATCATATTCCGGCTTCACCCAGTTGTAGCCGGGCTCCGCCGAGGGGCGCATATAGGACAAAAAGGTCTCCGGCCCGGCGAAATCCCCGACCAGATCATCCGAAAACACATCCCATGTCCCGGCGTAAAAGGCGTCCAGCCAGGCCTTGCGCTCCATCGGCTGCACCTCGGCCTCCACGCCCAGCACCTTTTTCCACATCAAGGCGATCCCCTGCGCCCGCCGTGTCGCATCCTCCGAAACGGTCGAGACGACGCTGATCGTCAACCCCTTGTCCGGCCCATAGCCCGCCTTGGCGTAAAGCTCCCTGGCCAGCGCCTCGCGGTCGGCCTGGCTCAGCGTGGCTTCGGCAATCTGGGGTCCCTTGTAGGCCGGATCAAAGCCCCCGGCATAGGCAAAGACCGGAATGGCCCCGCCCTTGACGATCTTGCCCTCCAGAACCTCCCGGTCGATGGCCAGCGACAAGGCGCGGCGCAGATCCAGGTTCTGCATGTTCTCATGCGTCAGGTTGAAACTGAAATAGATGATCTCGGTCGATGGCGAGATCGCCACTTCCCCCGGCACCTGCGCCGTCAAATCCGCGATCTGGTTCAAGGGGATGTCATAGGTGATGTCGATCTCGCCCGCCTGATAGCGTTTCAGCTCGGTCGCCACATCCTCGGTCACGTGATACTTGATGAACGGGATCTTCACATTGGCCGCGTCCCAATAGTTGGGGTTGCGCGCCAGCAGCACATGGCTTTGCGGCACCACTTCCTGGATCACATAGGCCCCGTTCGACACGACATGCGCCGGGTCGATGAAAACGCCCGCCCCGAATTCCGCAAAACTTGGCCCATGCAGCGGCGCCACCTGAAAGCCCCCCATGATGTCCAGCACATTGGGCGAGGGTGCCAAAAGCTCGATCTTCACCGTCCGCGCGTCCGGGGCCGTGGCCCCAAAACTCGCCGGGTCCTTGACCGACCCATCGACCAGCCCGGCCGCCCCCTTGATCTGGATGACGGACGAGAAATAATACCCCTTGTCCGACGCCGTGTCGGGATTGGTCGTCCTGAGCATCCCGTCGATGAAATCCTGCGCCACCAAAGGATCGCCGTTCGACCATTTCAGCCCGTCACGCAGATGGAATGTATAGGTCAGCCCGTCCTCGCTGATGTCCCAGCTTTCGGCCGCGCCCGGAATGATCTTGCCGGTGCCGTCGAACGTGACCAGCCCCTCATAGACATCCATCTGGATCCAGCCCGCCGCTGCATCGAAATTGACCTGCGGGTCCAGCGAGGACCATTCCGATCCGATACCCCGGTCCAGCGTGTCATCGGCGAAAGCCGGCAGCGCCCCCGCCAACAAGGCCACCAGCCCCAATACGGCTCCGATTCTGGTTTTCATGTTGCAATCTCCCCGTTTCGTTGGTCGTGAAAGGTCGAGTTTTCCTCAGTCTGACAGCAGATCGCCATTTCGCACAATCAATTCTCCCGCCACATGGGCCAGCGACTGGCCGCGCAGACACGCGGTCCAAAGCTCATGGCGGAACAGCATCCCCGCCACCGGGCTGACCAGGGGCAGCCGCTTCCGGGCGACCGGGTCCAGGACATGGCCCAGCACCTGACCCGCCGCCACATCCGCGCCCGGCACAACATCCCAGGTCACGACCCCACCCTGCGGCGCAAGGATCTCGGCCGCACCGCCCAGGGGCAGATGCCGCGCATCGCCGTGGCGCGGCGCGCCGTCCCATCCCGTCACCACGCCGATCGCCGCCAGAAAATCCATCAGCCCTTCGGCATCCTGTGCGGCCAAGGCGTCGCTGACATCGAACTGCCCGCGATATTCCAGCGTGGTCGAAAAGCACCCCGCCGGGATGGGAAAGCGCGCCCCGAACCGGTCGTGCAACTGCGCCCAGGGCACGGTATGCGCCTCGTCAAAGGCGTGGCCTCCCGAGATGTCCTGGATCAGCGCCAGCCTGGCCCCGGTTGCCCGGCACAGAAGGGCCGTATCATCGGGTCGGGCGGCGGAGGCGTATAGATGCATCACCCCGACATGGTCGCAATGTAGGTCCAGCACATAATCGGCGTCGCAGGACCATGCCAGCAGCGCCACCTGCATCTCCTGCATCTCGGTCTGCGGCGCCAGCCCCGCCAAAGCCGCCCGAAATGCCGCGCGGATCAGGTGCAGATTGACGCCGGCATCCTGCGTCAGACGCGCCTCCAGCCCCGCCTCGACAAGCTTGGCCAGTTCCGGGAAACCGCGGTTGAAATTGTGCAGGCTCTCGGCCTCTTGCCGCCCCAGGGGCCGCTGAAACGCCCATTGGCTCAGCCCGATCGGATTGGCCATGGGCACCACCAGCACTTCGCCGGCGATGCCGCCCCGTGCCTCGGCGGCATCCAGAAGGCCCATCAGATGGTGCAAGACCAGAACGCCCGGCATTTCGTCGGCATGCAGGCCCGCTTGCAGATAGACCTTGCTGCCCGATCCCGCGACCCCATAGCGACAGGCCGTCACCGCGCGGCCCGTCCCCGCCGAGGCTCGTGTCAAACGCGCCGTTTCCACCCGCATCGGCTGTCCCGGATCAAATGTGTGTCCGCTCACCTTGGACCCTTGCTGAACATTCAGTCAAGATAATCCGCCGCGGCCCCAACCGGGCGGGGCAGGACACCTGCCCTGACCCAGGCCGCGCATCTTTCCCAACACGGCGGCGCCCCGACCTTGCACCCGGTTTCACCCCCGGTCTTGCGCCGCCCGCGCCGTCATCGCGTGTTGCAGCGCCGCAGGAGCCCCATTTGACCTTTGCCAAATACTCCCGCCGGAGGCACCGGCCCAACCCCTTGCCCCGTCCCCGCCCCGCCATCCCTGATTTTCGCAAAGAAATCGCGCCGGTTTACCTCACGCGGCGAAACCCCTAACCTTACAGTCACACCGAATCCCGAAAGGCGCGCCTTGACCGATCCGACATCCGACGCATCCTCTGGCCCCGCGCCAGCCTACCGCGTCCTTGCCCGCAAATACCGCCCGGAAACCTTCGCCGATCTGGTGGGGCAAGAGGCGATGGTCCGCACGCTGCGCAACGCCTTTGCCGCTGACCGCATCGCCCATGCCTTCATCATGACCGGCATCCGCGGCACCGGCAAAACCACCACGGCCCGCATCATCGCCAAGGGGCTGAACTGCACCGGGCCGGATGGCCAGGGCGGCCCCACCACCGACCCCTGCGGCCAATGCGAACCTTGCAAAGCCATCGCCGAGGGCCGCCATGTCGATGTGATGGAGATGGACGCCGCCTCGCGCACCGGCATCGGCGACATCCGCGAGATCATCGACAGTGTCCACTACCGCGCCGCCTCGGCCCGCTTCAAGATCTACATCATCGACGAGGTTCACATGCTCTCGACCCAGGCCTTCAACGGCCTGCTGAAAACGCTCGAGGAACCCCCCGCCCATGTGAAATTCATCTTCGCGACGACCGAGATCCGCAAGGTTCCGGTCACGGTCCTGTCGCGCTGTCAGCGCTTCGACCTCAAACGCATCGAACCCGAGGTGATGCTGACCCTTCTGCGCCGCATCGCCACGGCCGAGGGCGCCCAGATCGCCGACGCGGCCCTGGCCCTGATCACCCGCGCCGCCGAAGGCTCAGCCCGCGATGCGACCTCGCTTCTGGATCAGGCCATATCCAATGGCGCGGGCGAAACATCCGAAGCTCAGGTCCGCACCATGCTGGGCCTGGCGGACCGTGGCCGGATGCTCGATCTGTTCGATCTGATCATGCGGGGTGCGGCCCCCCAGGCCCTGGCCGAACTTGCCGCCCAATATGCCGATGGTGCCGATCCGATGGCGGTCCTGCGCGACCTGGCCGAAATCACCCATTGGATTTCGGTCATCAAGATCACCCCCGAGGCCGCCGCCGACCCCACCGTGCCGCCCGACGAACGTGCCCGTGGCCTGGATATGGCCGCCCGTTTGCCGATGCGCGTGCTGTCGCGCATGTGGCAGATGCTGCTCAAGGCGCTGGAAGAGGTTCCGCTGGCCCCCAATGGCATGATGGCCGCCGAAATGGCCGTCATCCGCCTGACCCATGTGGCCGACCTGCCCGACCCCGAAACCCTGTTGCGCAAATTGCAAAGCCAGCCCCAGCCCCCGCATGGCACGCCCACGGGGGGCGCCCCCGCCGGCGGTGCCCCAGGCCCCACCACCCATGCCCTCATGATGCGCCTGGCCCCCGCTGCACCCGCCCGTGGCCCCGCGATGTCCTCAGCCGCCCCCGCTTTGGCCGAGGCGCCCCTGACCACCTATCTGTCCTTCGACCAGGTCGTGGCGCTGATCCGCGACAAGCGCGACATCAAGCTTTTGACCGAGGTCGAAACCTCCCTCCGCCTCGCCCGCTATTCCCCCGGCAGGATCGAGTTTGAACCCGCCCCCGGGGCAGCACCCGACCTGGCCGCCCGCCTTGGTGGGCGGCTGCAAAGCTGGACCGGCGCGCGCTGGGGCGTCTCGGTCGTCGCGTCCGGCGGCGCCCCCACCATCGCCGAGGCCCGCGACACCGATGCGCATTCCGCCAGGTCCGAGGCCCTGCAAAACCCCCTGGTCCAGGCCGTCATGCTGGCCTTTCCCGGCACCACGATCACCCAGATCCGCACGCCGCAGGACATGGCCGCCCAGGCCGCAGCCCAGGCCGCAACTCAGGCCTTGCCCGAGGTGGACGACGAATGGGACCCGTTCGAAGACAATTGACCGCCCCCCAGGAATTTTCGGCGAAAATTCTTGGCCGACCCGCCGTCACCCGGCCCTTGCCCCAAGGGTCGGTCATGCGTATCTCTTGCCCGGAACAACAAGGGATCACAGAATGCTGAAAGGATTGGGC
>JAYSWK010000486.1:0-3400 GCA_043718085.1 Rhodobacterales bacterium | reverse complement strand
CGTCAGGTCACTTGGATGTGGAAGGCCCGACGTGAGTCGGGGCAGGCCCGGACCTACGGCTTGCCATGATCCGCCACGGGATAGGCTGAAAACGGTGGACCCAAGAAGGCAGGTATAATTCCCTTCCGAATCGCACCCATTCACCGGATCCCCGCCGGCATAAAGCGGTTCAAGTTCATGTTGAATCAGAATTCAAACCAAAAGTGTTTGAATTCTGATGCTTGATGTTTCAACAAGAACTTGAACCGCTCTAGGCTTAGCGGTTGGTGCCGACGCCGGGCTCGGTGACCTCCGACCAGTCGGGCTGGATGATCGACGAAGATCAGGAAACGGTCCGGGGGACCGCATTCCCGAGAAGGGCCAGTTGGGGGGCCATGTAGCGGGCGTAAAGGAAGGGCAGGCCCGCATCGGCATCCAGCCGTTCGCCGATGTAGCCGTGGCTCCCGGCGGGTTTGGTCCGGACCCAATGGGCGGTGAGGGTGTCGGAACAGTTGCCGCAGCGGGGTAGATCCTGCGCTTGCGGGCGATGGATGGTGGGGTGCAACCCCACCCTACACAAGGGCAGCGGCTTGGGTTAGGTTGGGGGAAAGTGGACGAGGACCCCCCATGAGCAAGCCCATATACATTCTGAACGGCCCGAACCTGAACCTGCTTGGGCAGCGGCAGCCAGAGATTTATGGCCGCGAGACCCTCGCGGATGTGGCACAGGCCTGTTCCGATCTGGCCGAGGAGTTGGGCGTGTCGATCCGCTGTCTGCAATCGAACCACGAGGGGCAGTTGGTGGACTGGGTGCAGGAGGCGCGGGCGCAGGGGACGGGGGTGATCATCAACGCCGGGGCATTTAGTCATACCTCGATCGCGATTCTTGATGCGCTGAGTGCCTTTGACGGGCCGGTGATCGAGGTCCATATCTCGAACATCCACAAGCGCGAGGCGTTTCGGCATCATTCCCACATCTCGCAGCGGGCGGATGGGGTGATCGTGGGCTGCGGGACGGAAGGGTATCTTTTGGCGCTGCGCCGCATCGCCGGGCTATTGGGCAAGCGGTGAGGTGTCAGCCTCCGGCGGGAGTATTTCGGAAAGGTCAAATGCCGGGTTTGTCTGGCATCGTGAGGCGCGGCTTCTTGATGGGACGGGTCGGGCGTATTTTCCGGCTGAGCGCGCGGAAGGGTTGATCGCGGAACGACCTGCGGGGTCGGCGCTGGCTGCGGCCATTGTTGCGGGGGCGTTTCGGGTGGGCGGTGAGGGGCCCGTCCCCGTGGCCGGGTTCGAGACGCTGACCTCGGGCTCGACAGGAGCGCCGCGTCGCATCCGGCGGTCTTTCGAAAGCTGGGTGCAAAGTTTCGCTGTGAATTCAAGGCTTTTCGGTATCGGGCCCGGACTGCGTGTCGCCGTTTTGGGGCGCCTGACGCAGTCGCTGGCTTTGTATGCGGCCATGGAGGGCATGCATCTGGGGGCCGAGGTGCATCTTTTGGAGGATCTGCGACCAGACCGGCAGGCCTTGGCTCTTGTCGGCATGGATTTGATCTATGCATCGCCGGCGCAGATGCGGCAGGTGGTGGAGGCGGGGGTGGCCTGGCCCGGCCTTCGGCATCTGGTCATCGGCGGATCAAAGCTGGATGCGGGGCTGCGGGCGGCGGTGATGCGGCTTGCGCCGGGGGGGCGGATTTCGGAATTCTACGGGGCGGCCGAGACGAGTTTCATCACGCTGGCGGGGCCGGATTGCCCGGATGCATCGGTGGGGCGGGCCTATCCGGGGGTGGAAATTCAGGTGGTGGCAGGTGAGATCTGGGTGAAAAGCCCTTATTTGTTCGCGGGTTACGCAGGCGAGTCGGGACCGGCGCATTGGCGGGATGGCTATCTGTCGGTGGGTGAGATGGGCGAGATGCGCGGGGGGTTCCTGTTCCTTAAGGGTCGGGCCGGGCGGATGGTGACGGTGGCGGATCAGAATGTCTTCCCGGAGGAGATCGAGGGGTTTCTGCTGGGGCTGATGGGGGTGCGGCAAGCGGCTGTGGTGCCTTTAGCCGACCGTAAACGGGGGGTGCATCTGGTGGCGGCGGTGCAGGGCGATGCGGGGCTGGAGGGGGCGATCTTGCGGGCGTTGCGGGTGCGGCTGGGCGTGCTTTGCGCGCCCAAGCGGTTGATCTGGTTGAGGGATTGGCCGGTTCTGCCCTCAGGCAAGACCGATCTGCAGGCGATTGCGGAACAGGTGGCGCAATGAGCGCCTATGTGGTGGCCGCGCGACGGACGGCAGTGGCGCCACGGGGTGGAGGCTTTGCCCGGTTGGGGCTGGCCGACCTGGCGGTTCCGGTGATCAGATCCTGCCTGGCCGATGTGGGGATTGCACCCGAAGAGGTGGGGGAAGTCATTGTTTCCAATGCCTTGGGGGCCGGTGGGAATGTGGCGCGGCTGGTGGTGCTGGCGGCGGGGTTGCCCGAGCGGGTGGCGGGGCTGACACTGGACCGGCAATGCGCGGGCGGGCTGGATGCAGTTTTGCTGGCGCGGGCGCTGGTGCTGTCGGGTGTGGCAGATGTTGTGGTGGCGGGGGGGGTGGAGAGCTATAGTCGGCGCCCGTTGCGGTTGCGGACCGACCCGGACGGGGGCGCTGCGGTGGAATATGACCGGCCGCCGTTCACCCCCTGGGCCGAGCGGGACCCCGAGATGCATGCGGCGGCGGAAGCTTTGGCGCAAAGGCTTGGAATATCACGGGAAACTCAGGATGGTTGGGCGGTGGAAAGTCATCGCAAGGCTTTGGCGCGCGGCGGATTTCCGGGGGAAATTGTCGAGGTTCTGGGGGTGGTGCGGGACGCATTCGCGCGACCCCTGACGGCAGAAATTGCACGTCGAGCCAAGGGGTTAGCGGGCAGCATCACGGCGGCCAATGCGGCGGTGGCGGCGGATGCGGCGGCATTTGTCGTGGTGGTGTCTGAGCGGCGTCTGCAGGGGCGGGGATTGCGGATTGCGGGTGGGGCCACTTTGGGTGGTCGGCCCGAAGAGCCGGGGCTTGCGCCTTTGGTCGCGATTGCCGAGGTTCTGGGGCGGGCTGGTTTGCGGGCGCATGGCATGCAAGCAGTTGAAATCATGGAAGCCTATGCTGTTCAGGCCCTGGCTTGCGTGCAGGGTGCGGGGTTTGACGCGGGTCTTGTCAATCTGGGTGGCGGGGCTTTGGCACGGGGGCATCCGATTGGCGCATCAGGGGCCATATTGGCGGTGCGGTTGTTTCATGAACTGAAAGCGGGTCATGGGTTGTCGGCAATTGCAGCGGCGGGCGGGATCGGGACGGCGCTGTTGCTGGAGGCGGGCTAAAGCGGGATGAGTTTGCATGGAATCGAAAAACGCTGCCTCTCGCATTCGCTCGAACGCGCATTTCGATGAGTTTGTTTCCATGAAACCTCATCCC
>JAYSWK010000485.1:0-8527 GCA_043718085.1 Rhodobacterales bacterium | reverse complement strand
GCCAGCGGCACGATCACCACGGATCTGCCGGCCACGACATCACTGTTGGCACCGCGCGGCTGGATCAGCGTCGGTGGCACCTCGTCGGTCATCGGCATGTCGGTCAACACCGTTTACCTGGACGGGCTTTTGTAACCTGCGGCAAAATCGATACCTTGGGGCGGCCTTTGGGTCGCCCTTTGGCATTTGACAGGGCTTGCGATGCTTTCTAGACAGGGCGGATTGAAACAAGGCGCAGCTTGAGGCGGGAAAAATATGAAAATCGCAATGATCGGCACGGGTTATGTTGGTCTTGTCTCGGGGGTCTGTTTTTCGGATTTTGGCCATGACGTGGTCTGTGTGGACAAGAACCCCGACAAGATCGAACGGCTGAAGGCGGGCGAAGTGCCGATCTTCGAGCCGGGGCTGGACGAGTTGATGGCCAAGAACGTCAAGGCGGGGCGGCTTTCGTTCACGCTGGATCTGGCCGAGGCGGTGGGTGGCGCGGATGCGGTTTTCATCGCCGTCGGCACGCCGACGCGGCGTGGCGATGGCCATGCCGATCTGACCTATGTGATGGCTGCGGCCAGCGAAATCGGGGCGGCATTGACCGGCTATGCCGTCATCGTGACCAAATCCACGGTTCCGGTCGGCACCAACCGCAAGGTGGGCGAGGCGGTGCGCGCGGCCACGGGTCAAGAGTTCGACGTCGCGTCAAACCCTGAATTCCTGCGCGAAGGGGCCGCCATCGACGACTTCATGCGCCCTGACCGCGTTGTGGTGGGGCTGGAAAGTCCGCGGGCGCGAAAGGTCATGTCCGACATCTACCGCCCCTTGTCGCTGCGCGAGGCGCCGGTGGTCTTTACCGGCATCGAAAGCGCCGAGATGATCAAATACGCGGCCAACGCCTTTCTGGCCACCAAGATCACCTTCATCAATGAAATCGCGGCGCTTTGCGAACGGGTGGGGGCCGACGTCAAGGACGTGGCCAAGGGGATGGGGCTGGATGGCCGCATCGGCAACAAGTTCCTGCATGCGGGTCCCGGTTATGGCGGGTCGTGCTTCCCCAAGGATACCAAGGCCTTGGCGCGGATCGGTCAGGAACATGCCGTGCCGATGCAGATCACGGAAACCGTCATCAAGGTCAACGAAGAGGTCAAGCGCCGGATGATCGACAAGATCACCGACCTTCTGGATGATCAGGTCAACGGCAAGACGGTGGCCGTGCTGGGTGTGACCTTCAAGCCCAATACCGATGACATGCGCGATGCGCCGTCGCTGACCATCATCCCGGCCCTTGTCGGCTTTGGCGCCAAGGTGCGGGTGGCCGATCCGCAGGGCAAGCGCGAGGGTGAGGCGCTGCTGCCGGGCGTCAAATGGACCGAGAATGCCTATCAGGCGACCCAAGGTGCCGATGTCGTGGTGATCCTGACCGAATGGAACGAATTCCGTGGCCTGGATCTGGAGCGGATGGCGCGCAAGATGGTCACGCCCCGCATGGCGGATCTGCGCAATGTCTATTCCAGCGCGGAAGCGCGCGACGCCGGGTTCGAGCGTTACGTCAGCATCGGGCGCTGACGGCTTTTTCGCGCAAGATCAGTGATGTGGCCGGGGCCGCTTCACTTGTCCAAAGCGTCATAGACATGGCGTTGCAGGGTCACCAGACCCAGGACAAAGGTAACCCCCGCGACCAGAAGCACATAGGCGGGTGACACCCAGCTTGTGTCGTAAAACGGGTAAAATCCGTGACGCATCTCGGAGACGAGATGGGCGGCGGGGTTCCACCACAGGATATTGAACAGCCAGTCCGGCAGATCCTCGATCAGGATAAGCACGCCCGAGGCGATGGTCATGGGGCGGTTGAGCATGCCCCAGAAATATTCATAGGTCGGAAACATGATGAAAAGAACAGAGTTGAATGTGCCGATGCCAATGGCCAGCGCACCCGTCATGACCAGGGCCAGCAGGACAGAAGGCACATCGACATTGACCCTGAGGTCATAGATGTGGATCACCCCATAGGCCAGGATCGCAAAAACCAGAAGGTCGATCAGATAGTTCAGCACGAACCGGGCAATCAGCGAGTCAAGCACCGTGACCGAGGGAAAGCCCAGCAACTGCCGGGAAAAGCGCAAGGAACCGGACACCTTTTGGCTGGTATGGGAATACATGTGGAAAGGCACGATGCCTGTCACATAGAAAAGCGGGAAGTTGGTGCCCAGAGGCGGCGTTCGGGTAAACAGCGCAAAAGCCACCGACAATATCGCGACGGTGGCGATCGGATCAATGATGGCCCAAAGAAACCCAAGCGACGAACGGCTGTCGCGCGAGCCGATTTCCCGCAGGATCAAGGCCATGACAACCCGCAGGGTGCGAAAGCGCCTTGTCGTGGGCTCTTGCGCCGGGCGGGGTGCGGAAAAATCGCCGAGTTCCGGGACGCTGTCGGTCATCTTGCCTGATGTCTTTCACTGAGGTCCGCCGAGACAGGTAAGCAGACCCACTCAACCCTTGTGGCCCATGGCCAAATTGCGCTATCTTTAGCAGCAAGTTATGTCAGGCGCAAATCGCTGCGCGCAACTGGAAGAGCCTACTTGACCCCCCCTTTTACCAAGTCAGAGGCGAGCGCAATGAACGACGCCGCAGCAGAGCCCCTTGACGGTGCCGTTCAGGTTTCTTCAGGCGGCGCCGGTCCCGATGCGAGCCAAGGGGCCGATCGCGGCACCGCAGGCGTGGGTCGGCGGCGCGCGGCCTTGATGGAAATGCGTGTGGCACGCAAGCGCAGTGCCGCAACCGACGCGCCGGACGACGGTTCGACGGGCAATTCCGGCAGAACCGGGCCCAGGCTGGGACTGCGCGCCCAGGCGCGTGCGGGAAAGAAAGCGGCCTTGGCCGAGGCGGAAACAGGCCGCATTGGCGGCGATGAGGCTGCCGAAGAAGATCTGACGGAAGACGACATTGGTGACGAGGCCATGGCCTTTCTGTCGGTTCGCGCCCAGGCGGGGGCGGCCGAGACATCGGCCGGTGCCGCGCGGCCTGTTTCAAGTGCCGCGCCGACGTTGCAAGTCGTGGCGACGACCGGGCCGCGCGTGAAAAGTGCCGATCCCGTGGTGCGGCCTGCGCCTGGCGTGACCGGCGTTGTCGAGGAAGACGACGACGACGACGAGGACGAACGCGGGCCCGGCGGACGGCGGCGGGGGCGGCGCGGCCGCAACAACGCCAAAAGCAGCGATGCCAGCAACTACGTGGTGGCCGACACCGTCAGCGATGCCCAGATGCGCCCGCGCCATTACGGCGTGATCGCCCTGTTCCTCTTGTGCGTGATCGTGCCGACGCTGAGCTATTCGTACTATCTTTGGACCCGTGCCGTCGATCAGTATGAAAGCGATGTGGGGTTTGGCAGCCGCACCGAAGAAGCCGCTGCGACGTTCGATTTCCTGGGCGCGCTGGGGGGCAGCGCGCAAAGCGGCTCAAAAGACATGGATATTCTGAACCAGTTCATCATAAGTCAGGAACTGGTGGCCAAGGTTGATGCCGAACTGGATCTGAAAACGATCTGGTCCAAGGCCGAGGGTGATCCGCTTTACGCCTTCAGGGTCGATGGCACGATCGAGGATCTGGTGGCCTATTGGCAGCGCATGGTACTGGTGAACTATGACAACGGCACGGGGCTGATGAATTTGCGGGTCTTTGCCTTTGATCCGCAGGATGCCCGCAATATTGCCGCGGCCGTGCTGCGCCAATCGACCGATATCATCAATGATCTGAGCAAGACCGCCCAGGAAGACACGACGCGGTACAGCGTGGAATCCTTGCAGGCCGCCGAAGTGAAGCTGACCCAGGCCCGGCTGGCCGTGTTGGATTTTCAGGTCCGCAACAATATCGTTGATCCGTCCAATGTGGTCGCAAACCAGTTGTCGGTCATCTCGACGTTGAACCAGCAACTGGCCAGTGCGCAAGTTGACTTTGACATGCTGAATGGCACCGTGCCCGATGCGGATCTGCGTCTGGCGACGCTGAGCAGGCGGCTGGAGGTGATCCGCAAGCGCATCGCCGAAGAGCAGGCCAAGGTCGGTGCGGCGGAGGACAGCACCTCGTCCGGTTTTGCCAAGCTGGTGGGTGATTTCGAAAAGCTGAAAGTCGAGCAGGATTTTGCCCAGCAGGCCTATTTGTCGGCATTGGCCGCCCATGATCAGGCACTGACCGATGCCCGGCAAAAGACCCGCTACCTTGCGGCCTATGTGGTGCCGACCCTGGCCGAAGCGTCGACCGGGCCCAACCGGCCCCTTGCGGCCTTTCTGGTCGCCCTGATCGGGTTTCTGGGTTGGGCCGTCATGGTTCTGACCTATTACGCCCTAAGGGATCGCCGCTAGGCAGATGATCGCGCTGGAGCATATCACCAAGGCCTATTACTATCGCGGGGTGCCCAAATACATTGCCCGCGACATCTCGGTCACGTTTCCCACAGGGGCACGGGTCGGGCTGATGGGGCGCAACGGGGCGGGCAAGTCGACGCTGTTGTCGATCATCGCGGGCAGTCTGAACCCGGATGCGGGGCGGGTGCATGTCACGGGCTCGATCTCTTGGCCCATCGGGTTGCAAGGGTGCATCCATCCCGAATTGACCGGGGCGCAAAACGTCAAGTTCATCGCACGGGTCTATGGGGTGGACACCGAGGAATTGTTGGATTTCGTCGCGGACTTTGCCGAGTTGGGCCTGAATTTCAACGAGCCGGTGCGCAACTATTCCTCGGGGATGAAGGCGCGGCTGAATTTCGGCATGTCAATGGGCATCCGCTTTGACACCTATCTGATCGACGAGGTCAGTGCGGTGGGCGATGCGGGTTTCAAGAAGAAAAGCCGGATGCTGTTTGACGACCGGATGTCGCGGGGCGGGGTGGTCATGGTCACCCATTCCGACCGGATGATGCGGAACATGTGCAATGCCGGGGCGGTGCTGGAGAACGGCAAGATCACCTGGTATGACGATGTCGAAGCGGCGCTGGAACAGCACGCCCGAAATTCCCTGGGCGAGGATTACAAGAGGTCGAAGGAATTCATGGAGGAGTGAAGCAGGATCGCCGCTTCGTCCGCCCCGTCCACGGTTGTCCAGATAAGCAGGTTTTGCGGCAGATAGGTGATCAACGCCTCGGCCACGCCGGACTGGCCCGCACCGGGCAAGGTGACGAAGGTGACGCTGAAATCAGCCCTGGTCGCCCCGGGAATGCCGAAGCGCAGGCTGTCACCCGCCGCAGCGTCGAAATCCAGGATCCAGTCGTTGCCCTGACCAGGGGTGCCGGCATGGACAAAGGCATCGGCCCCGGCCCCGCCAAAGACACTGTCCGCACCCAGGCCGCCATCAAGGCGGTCGTCCCCTGCGCCGCCTGTCAGGACATCCGCGCCCGCCCCGCCAAACAGGTGGTCAGCGCCCGAGCCGCCGTTCAGGTGGTCGTCGCCGAAATCGCCGGTCAGCGTGTCTTTGCCGGTGCCGCCCTTGATCTGGTCACTGCCCGCCGCGCCATTTGCCTGGTCATTGCCTGAACCACAGGACAGAAAATCGCCACTATCGGGTGCCGCATCGCCGCCTGAAAGCGTATCGGCACCCACCCCGCCGAAAAGGTGATCCCGCCCGTCGCCACCCGAAAGCATGTCCGCCCCGTTGCGGCCGAAAAGGACATCGCTGCCGCCCAGGCCCTGGATCGTGTCGTGGTCAGCGGTGCCTTGCAACGTGTCGGCTGTCGGCGTGCCGACAATGACCGAACCTGCGGGAAAGCTCCAGACCCAGAGCCCGGTCACACCGGTATTGCCGGGGGTTTGATCCAAGGCAAGTTGGGCGACCTCGTTGCCCGAGGCGCCCAGAAAGGTGGCGTCCCCGCTGGCCCCAAGCCGGTAGCCGATCAGGGCGGCCAGGCCGCCGAGACCGTTCCAGCCGCCTTGCAGATCGCCGCTAGTCCACTGGATGTCCTGATAGCGAAAGACGATGTCAAAGCCGCCATGGCCCCGGTCAAAGATCTGGATCTGGAATGTGTCGGTCCCCGTCGCATTGCGGCGGTAAAAACCGACATGGTCCCAGGTGATGGTCACGCAATCCTGCACGGTGTCCACATCCAGCCAGACCGCGCCGCTTTCGGCCCCTTCGCCGTCCAGCCGTGTGTCGACATCGGCATTGAAGATGGCGAAGAACGGTGCCGCAACGGCCGAGGCATCGCTGACAACGCCCGACACGGCGCTGCCAAAGCTGATCAGCCCATCGGTCGCGATGAAAAGCGCGCCCGGGTCGTAACGTACACCGCCCAGGGTGAGGCCATGTTCAAAGACCGCACCCAGATCGACCTGGGCGACCGTGTCATCGCCGCGTGGCAATTCCGTCTCGCCATAGCCCGCGGTTCCACCGAGGCCGCTGACGGCTGTGCCGTTGCCGGTGATGTCGCCCATGCCCCAACCCCGTGAAACCAGATCGCCCCAAGATGGGCCATTGCGGCTGAATGATCTGTTAACACGGCCCGAAATGGCGGTGGCCCGGGGCGTATTTCTGCGAAAAATCCGCATCAAATGTCGGACGGCGCGGCCGGGCCGCAGCCTTGCACGAAGCGTTAACATTTTAGCCAAGGGCCTTTGTGCTGCCCAAAAACCTCCATGCTGCGACCCGCGAAGGGGCTGAGGCTGATCGCAGGCAAGGATCGGGGTAGGGCGTGCAGATCAATCTGGTGGACAGCTTTTCGGCGTCAGAGCTGGGCGTGGATGCCGTGGCCGACGGCATGGCGCTGATCGTGGTCGGCGGCATGGCGCGGCTGGTCTATTCCGAGGCCGAACTGAATGCGGCGATGAGCCTGTCGCTGGGCGCTGTGGTGACGCCGGGCAGCGGCTATGTGTCCAGCCAAAGCCTGGCGGCGCCGATATCTGTCGGCAATCTGGACCCAGGCCATGCGATCGCGTTTCAAGCCACGGGCAGCCAGATCCGCGCCTTCATGTTCGACAGTCACATGGGCGTGCTGACGACCAGCTTGCTGGACAGCACGGGCAGGCCCGGCGCAGGCATGGCGGTCAGCACCGATCAGGGCATGTTGACGGGGATCGAGACGTTCACGGTTATCGGCGGTGGCATGGGCGGTGGCATGGGAGATTGCGCGGCACTGTCGCGATGGAACACGGCGGGGGTGCGGATTTACCACCTTGATCCTGATGGCGCGATGGTTTTGGCCGATCAGATCGGGGACAGCGCAAAATCCTATGTCGGCAATGTCAGCGACACGGCGTCGGTCACGCTGGGCGGACACCATTACCTTTTGACCTTGTCGAGCCTGGAAAACGGCCTGACGAGTTACGAGATCGGTGCCGATGGCAAGGCCGCATTGGTGGACAGCCTGGGCAATCACGACTTTTTGAGCGTCACCGGACCGGCAGCGTTGCAGGTTCTAAAGGTCGAGGGCGAGACCTTTGCGGTCATCGCCTCGACCGGGTCAAGTTCGATTTCGGTGGTGCGGGTCAATGACATGGGGTGCCTGTTTCAGACCGATCATCTGATCGACGATTTGACGACGCGGTTTGCCCATACGGCGGTTCTGGACAGCTTTACCCTGAACGGGCGGTTCTTTGTGGTGACGGCGGGCACCGATGCCGGGATCACGGTGCTGGAGCTTTTGCCGGGGGGCAGGTTGACCCCGTTCCTGACCGGCGTCTTTGAGACCGGCGCGGGACTGGGTGCCGTGACCGGGATGGAGGTGGCGGTCAACGGCAGCACGGTCGACATCTTTGTCGTCGATGCCAGGGCGGACCGGGTGCAGCAATTCTCGGTCGCGCTGGACGGGCTGGGCGGGGTCATCCATGCCGCGGCGGGTGGGGCCACGGGCACAGGCAAGGATGATCTTGTGCTGGGGTCGGCGGGCGATGATGTGCTGCGGGGCGGGGCGGGTGAGGACTGGCTTTTGTCGGGCGGCGGCGATGATGTGATGTCGGGCGGGGTGGGGGCGGACCGGTTCGTCTTTGCCGCCACATCGGATCACATCCGCATCACCGATTACGAGGCGCATGTCGACAGGATCGACCTGTCGGGCTGGGGGCATGTCTATTTTGCGGGTGCTTTGACGATCACTTCGACCGCCACAGGTGCCGTCATAGGGCTGAATGGCCATGAGGTGACGTTGGTCGCGGGCCAAAGCCTGTCTGCGGGCAGTTTCGTGGACAGCGATTTCCTGTTCTGATGGCGGTTTTGTCCGGGGGAAGGGCCCGGCCTTGCCATTGCGCCGATTTTCCCAACTTGCCATTTCGGGTCGCGCAGGTTTTGGTATTGCCAGCGAACAGGAGAGCGCAATGCGACTGGCCCTTTGGCAAACCCCGTCCCCCGCAGGCGACAGCGACATGGCCTTTGCCGGTCTGGAGCAGGCGCTGGCCTCGGCCGCCGCTGGCGGTGCCTTGATGCTGGTGGCCCCGGAGGTTTTTCTGCCGGGATACAATTGCGACACCATTGCCGCGCTGGCACAGCCCAGAGGCGGGCCCTGGCTGACGCGGCTGGCAAGCCTGTCTGCCAGGTTGGGCTGTGGTGTGACCCTGGG
>JAYSWK010000484.1:0-3408 GCA_043718085.1 Rhodobacterales bacterium | reverse complement strand
GATACCCGGCCTTTTCTATGCTTTTCAGAATGAAATCAAGCGTGTCGCGGGCAGAGTTCAAGTTGGGTGCAAAGCCGCCCTCGTCACCGATCCCGGTGTTGTGGCCGGCGTTCTGCAGCTCTTTCTTCAGCGTATGGAACACTTCGGACCCCATGCGGACGGCCTCGCGGATATTGGCGGCCCCCATCGGCATGATCATGAATTCCTGAATGTCGATCGGGTTGTCGGCATGTTCGCCGCCATTGATGATGTTCATCATCGGCACCGGCAGAACCCGCGCCGACGTTCCCCCGATATAGCGGTACAAAGGCTGGCCCGTGAACTCGGCCGCCGCCTTGGCCACGGCCAGCGACACGCCCAGGATGGCATTGGCCCCCAGCCGCCCCTTGTTAGGCGTGCCGTCCAATTCGATCATGGTGCGGTCGATGCCGACCTGCTCGGTCGCGTCAAAGCCCACGATCTCTTCGGCCAATTCGCCGTTCACAGCGGCCACCGCCTCCAACACGCCCTTGCCCTTATAGCGTGCCTTGTCGCCATCGCGACGCTCGACCGCTTCATGCGCGCCGGTCGAGGCGCCCGAGGGCACGGCGGCGCGACCCATGGCGCCGCTTTCCAGAATGACATCGACCTCAACCGTGGGATTGCCCCGGCTGTCCAGAATCTCGCGGGCGTGAATATCGATGATCGTGCTCATGTCGGGCTCCCATTAGCGCTAACTTTGCCGCTCTTTATCCCGCAGGTGATGCGTTGGAAAGGGCGCGTTTGCGGGCACGCTCCCGGGCAAATGAATATAGTCCCGAACCGATGATCAGCCCGGCCCCGGCCAGGGTCAGGGCTTCCACCGCCTCGTCAAAGACAAAAGCCCCGATCGCAATGGCAAAGACCAGCCTGGCATAGCGGAACGGGGCCACGACCGCGACCTCGCCGGTACGGCTGGCCGCCGTGATGCACCAATATCCCAGCGCCCCCACCACAACCATGGCGCCCAGCCCCGAAGCCTGGACCGGATCGGGCAGCACGGCCTGCCGGGTAAAGACCATCATGCCCGCCCCAAGGGCCGTCACCGCCATCAGCCCCCAGGCCGAGATCTGTGCATCTGAAAACTGACGCGGCACAACGCGGGTCGCCAGATCCCGCACGGCCAGCGCCACCACGGTGATCAGAACCCACAGAACTGTCGGGCGAAACCCTTCGAACCCAGGACGGATCACCACGATGACCCCCGCCATGCCGACGGCAATCGCACTCCAGCGGCGCCAGCCGACAGGTTCGCGCAGAACCACCGCCGCCCCCAGCGTCACGGCGAGTGGCATGGCCTGCAACACCGCCGAAACCGTCGGCAGCGGCACCGAGGCCAAAGCCGTGACATAGGCCAGGGTGCCGATCATTTCGACGCCAGCCCGGATCAATATGGCCGGATGCAGCGCGCCCCGGATCCAGATGCTGTGCCCCGACCGGGCGGCCAGCCAGCCAAAGAAAGGCACGCCGAAAACCCCCGAGATCAGCACGATCTCGCCGGTCGGTATGCCCACGGCGGCAAATTTGATGAACATGTCTTCCAGCGCGAAACTGGCCATCGAGCCCAGCATTAGGGCAATGCCGCGCAGATTGTCGGCCTGTTTCATTTCCGCGTCGGCACGCCCAGCAGTTCCAGCCGGTGCCCGATCAGACGGTAGCCCAGCCGGGCTGCGATCCTTTCCTGCAAGGCCTCGATCTCGGGGTCGACAAATTCGATCACCTGGCCTGTGTTCACATCAATCAGATGGTCATGGTGGTCGCGTTCGGCATCCTCATACCGTGCGCGGCCGTCGCCGAATTCATGCTTTTCCAGAATGCCCGCTTCTTCAAACAGCTTGACCGTACGGTAGACCGTGGCGAGCGAGATCTTGGGGTCCACCTTGACGGCGCGGGCATAAAGCTCTTCGACATCGGGATGGTCCTCGGCATCACCGATGACGCGGGCCACGACACGGCGCTGGTCGGTCATGCGAAGGCCACGCGCCTCGAGCCGTGCGATGATGTCAGCCATGTCCCGGATCCCGCTGCTTTCCTGCCCTTTACGGGAAAGCCGTCCCTTGGGCCAGCGGTTTTGACGGTTGACCTTGCCCGCGGGGCGGGATTGGGTGGCCCCGCAGCGGAGGGCAGGATGCGCAAGGACAGATTGGACATGACCGGGGCCGGGGCCTTGCTGGCCGTATCCCTGCTTTTGGCCCTTAACCAGATCCTGGTGAAATATGTGAACGGCGGCTTGCAGCCGGTATTCCTGGCCGGGATGCGCTCGGCCCTGGCCGTCGTCTTTGTGGCCGCATGGCTCTGGTATCGCGGGCTTCTGGGCCGGATCAGGTTCGTCGATCTTGGCGCGGGCGCGCTGATGGGCAGCCTGTTCGCCATCGAATTTCTGGGGCTGTTTCTGGCGCTGGATCTGACCACGGTCGGGCGCACCGTGCTTTTGATGTATTCCATGCCGGTCTGATGGGGGTTCTGGCGCATTTCCTTCTGCCGGGCGAACGGACCACACCCTGGAAGGCCACCGGTCTGGGTCTGGCCTTTCTGGGCACGGCCTGGGCGATCGCGTCCAAGAACACATCCGGCACACCCAGCTTTCTGGGCGATCTTTGCGCCCTTGTCGCGGCCTGGGGCTGGGCCGGCACGGCGCTGGTGGCCCGCAAATCCAGTTTGCAGCAGGCCGGCCCCGAGGCGCAACTTTTCTGGATGGTCCTGATCTCGGCCCCGCTGCTTTTGGCCATCTCGCCCGCTTTTGGCCCCTTGATCCGCGATGTGAACTGGACCCATTGGGCGGGCCTGGTCTTTCAATCCCTGGTGGTCGTTTCGGGCGGCTTCATCGCCTGGCTATGGCTCTTGTCGGTCTACCCCGCCTCTATTGTCGCCTCGTTTTCCTTCCTCACACCGATCCTGGCCATCATTCTGGGCCATTTCATTTATGGCGAGTTGTTGTCGCCAAGCCTCATCGGGGCTGCGGCCCTGGTGTCTTGTGGAATCATTCTGATCAACCGTCGCGGGTAAATTCCCGTCAGAATCGACTTCTCCGCCGAAGGGCGCAATTCATCCTGAATCTTATCCTCACGCGCCAAATGCGCTTGCGCAAAGCGATTTTGTCGCGCCGTCCCCCGGCGGCGCACAGCCCGTCCACCGATTGGTCCACAGGCGCTCCTCACAGGGTCATGACGCAACACTTGGACATGATCAGCACGTCAAGCACAAAATGTTGGGGGTATGTGCAAAAAATACGTTGCCGGGCACCGATGATTGGGTCAGGTTGCTCAGGTCGGAACACTGCCGGGGAATAGGGCGGGTTCGGCGAAAGTGTCGTTCTACTTACCAGTACCCGGAAGGGATCTCGTGTCTTCGCGCAAGACCGGGAGGGCTGGCTATGGGCGATCCTGACTA
>JAYSWK010000483.1:0-3417 GCA_043718085.1 Rhodobacterales bacterium | reverse complement strand
TTGCCGGTGGCGATGTTGCAAAACGAACAGCCACGCGTGCAGATGTCGCCCATGATCATCATGGTGGCGTGGCCCTGGCTCCAGCATTCGCCGACATTGGGGCAGCCCGCCTCTTCACAGACCGTCACCAGCTTTTTGTCGCGCAGGATGTCGCGGGTCCGTTTGTAGCCTTCCGACGTCGGTGCCTTCACCCGGATCCAGTCCGGCTTCTTGGGCTGGGGATTGTCGGCGCGATGCGCCTTTTCCGGGTGGCGTTCGGAAGGCAGGTTCAGGTCGCGTTCGCTCATTGCGCACTCCAGCGGGCGTGGTCGGACTGTGCAGACATAGCCCGGCGCGGGCGGGATGAAAAGTTGTTGCAACGCACCAGGTGCGGAACGCGGCTTTCGGATCGGGCGCGGGTCTGCTGCCAAAGCCCTGACTTTCCCCGTTTCAAATGCGGGTGAACTTGTTAGTCTTGCAAGGCGCGGCCGCAAAAGCGCGCCGCAACTGCAGGTCAACAGGCGCACGAAGTGGCGCAGAGGAAGGGACTTATGACAAAGAAACTGATCGCCGAGGCTATCGGCACGTTCACACTGGTTTTTCTGGGCTGCGCGACAGCCCTGTTCATGGCGGCGGGTCAAGGCGAGGCTGCCCGGCTGGTCGCCATATCCATGGCCTTCGGTCTGACGGTTGTGGCCATGGCTTACGGCATCGGCCCGATTTCCGGGGCGCATCTGAACCCCGCTGTCAGCCTGGGTGCCATGGCCGCCGGCCGGATGAGCATGGGTGACATGATCGGCTACTGGGTGGCCCAGATCGTGGGCGGACTGGTTGCAGCACTTGTGCTGAAAACCATGGGGGCCGCGCCGGGTGCCGCGTCTACGACCGTAGGCGCACTGGGCACAAATGCTGCCCTGATCTTTGAATTCGTGGCGACCTTCCTGTTTGTCACGGTCATCCTGGGGGCCACGCAGGAAAAAGGCGGCGCAGGCAATGTGGCCGGTCTGGTCATCGGCCTGACACTGGTGCTGATCCACCTGGCGGGCATTCAGGTTTCGGGCGCATCGGTCAATCCGGCACGTTCGATCGCCACCAATGTCTTTGATGCCGCCGCCATGTCCCAGTTGTGGATCTATATCCTGGCGCCCTTGGCGGGTGGCGCTTTGGCAGGCGCATTGCACAAGGCCGGAGTGACCTCGGCGTCCTGAATGCCGGTCCGGAACCGAAGAAGAACGATCAGGATGGGCAATATTGCCCATCCTACCTTACGTCCCGCAATAGGTGACATAGGGGGCCAGACCCGTTGGGGGCGGCAGAACATGGGCCTCGCGGCCCTGTTCGGGGGCATAGGGGGCCCGCACCGCCGCCAGCAGCGCCATGAACGGTGCCATGTCGCCTGCCGTGGCCGCGATCAACGCCTCTTCCACACGGTGATTGCGCGGGATCACTGCGGGATTGACCGCGTGCAACCGTGCTTCCCAATCCGGGCCAGCCCGGTCAAGCCACTGGTTGCGCCATTCACCAAGTCCCGGAAAGCCGCGCCGGAATGCCAGGGTCCAATCCTGGCCCTCAAGGGCGGGCAAAAGCGCGTCGATCAGCGATGCGTCGCCCGTCTCGGACCCCAAAAGCCCCAGCTTGCGCCGCATCACCGCCAGCCAGGCACTGCGGAAAATGGCGGCTATGCCGTCCAGCCGTTCATTGGCCAGATCGACCGCGCGTTTCTCGTCCGCATCCAGAAAGGGCAACAGGGCCTCGGCCAGCCGGGCGAGATTCCACGCCATGATGCGCGGCTGGTTGGCAAAGGCATAACGCCCCTGCGTGTCGATCGACGAAAAGACCGTGTCCGGCGCATAGACATCCAGAAAGGCGCAGGGACCATAGTCGATGGTTTCGCCCGACAAGGCCATGTTGTCGGTGTTCATCACCCCATGCACAAAGCCAAGACCCATCCATTCGGCAATCAGGCTGGCTTGCCGGGCCACCACGGCGTCGAAAAGCCCCAACGCGTCGCGTGCACTGGGGAAGTGGCGGGCGATGGTGTAATCGGTCAGGGCCCTTAGCTTGTCGACCTCGCCTCGTGCCGCAAAGAATTCGAACGTGCCGACGCGAATATGGCTGGCGGCCACCCGCGCCAGCACTGCCCCCGGAAGCGCGCCCTGATCACGCCAGACCTTCTCGCCCGTGGCCACGACGGCCAAAGACCGCGTGGTGGGCACGCCAAGGGCCGCCATGGCCTCGGACATCAGATATTCCCGCAACATCGGCCCGACCGCCGCCTTGCCATCCCCGCCCCGCGAAAAGGGCGTGCGCCCCGAACCTTTCAGTTGCAGATCCCAGCGCCGCCCATTGGGGCCCAGAAATTCGCCAAGCAAATGGGCGCGCCCGTCGCCAAGCTGTGGTGAAAAGCCGCCAAACTGATGCCCGGCATAGGCCAAAGCAGCAGGCTCGGCCCCTTGCGGCAGACCCGCACCCGAGAACCAATTCGCCGCTTCCGCATCGCTTAGGGTAAGGCCAAGTTCGCCGGCCAATTCGTGGTTCAAGATCACCAGTCTGGGCGCGGGAGCCACGGCAGGGTCCTGACGCAAAAAAGTGCCCGGCAGGTCGCGAAGCCATGAATTGTCGAAACGGAAGGTCATGCGCGCCATCCTTGGCCACGGCGGTCGGTGGGGTATTTGACCCACATCCGCCGAAAATGGTCGGGGCGAGAAGATTCGAACTTCCGACCTACGGTACCCAAAACCGTCGCGCTACCAGACTGCGCTACGCCCCGACTGGCGGCTTCCTAACGCCTGACGGGGCAAAAGAAAAGCGGCTAGTCGCCCTGACAGCCCCAAAGTGCTGCATTTTGATCGATCACACCCGTCCGCAGCACTGACCCGCGAACAATCCCCATCCGCGCAGCCAGACCGCCGTTGATTTCCAACACATAGGTCACGCCATCGCCGCCATCGATCGGCGTTTCGTCCAGCGGCACGGCATTGGAATGCACCTTTGTGACCAGCCCCGTGGCATCGGCAAAGATCATGTCCAAGGGGATCAGCGTGTTCTTCATCCAGAACCAGGCGTGTTTGGGTGCGGGATAGACAAAAAGCATGGCCGAAGAGGACGCAAGTTCCGGTCGGTTCATCAGCCCAAGCTCGCGCTCTTGCTCGTCATCGGCCATCTCGACGCTGAACCGCACCACGGCACCGGCCGAACTGCGCAAATGGACCGCGTCCGGCGCACATTCGGCATGGGCTGCACCCGCCCACAGGATCAGTCCAACCGCCCCGCCGAATTTTCGCGTGCCGCACTTTCCCATGATACCACCTGAACGGCCATGCGGCCCCGCTTGCCTTCCGTGATGCGCAGACAGACCGCCTCGCCGGCTACAAGGTCGGAAAAGCCCGATGCCCGCAGCACTTCGACATGGATGAAGACGTCTTCCGTGCGTCCAAA